>JAZRMK010000045.1:0-23804 GCA_045647525.1 Acutalibacteraceae bacterium | reverse complement strand
GACTCGTTGATTGCACCAACGCCACCGTGAATAACCTTAACTCTAACCTCTTCGTTGGTAAGCTTTTCTAAGCTTTCGCGAACTGCTTCAACAGAACCTTGAACGTCTGCCTTGATAATAATGTTAAGCTCCTTCATATCGCCATCTTCCAAGTGACTGAAGAGATTATCCAAAGTAACCTTAGATGCGGCGCTAAACTGAGCTTCTTTAGCCTTTTGCTTTCTCTGCTCAACAAGCTGACGTGCCAGACGCTCATCAGAAACAGCATCGAAATTATCGCCGGCAGACGGAACTTCATCAAGACCGGTAATCTCAACCGGGCAAGCAGGACCTGCTTCTTTAACGGTCTTTCCGTTTTCATCAAGCATTACACGAACGCGTCCTACTGCCGATCCTGCAACGATAATATCGCCCGAACGGAGAGTGCCATTCTGAACGAGAAGTGTTGCAACAGGGCCTCTTCCCTTATCAAGTCGGGCTTCAATAACAACACCCTTACCCTTACGGTCGGGGTTGGCTTTGAGTTCCTGCATTTCTGCAATAAGCAGAACGTTTGCAAGAAGGTCGTCGATGCCGTCGTGAGTCTTAGCCGAAACGGGAACACAGATAATGTCACCGCCCCACTCCTCAGGAACAAGGCCGTGCTCGGTGAGCTGCTGCTTGATTCTGTCGGGGTTAGCCTCGGGCTTATCCATCTTATTTATAGCAACGATTATCTGAACCTTTGCAGCTTTCGCATGGTTGATAGCCTCAATAGTCTGCGGCATAATACCGTCATCTGCGGCAACTACGAGAATTGCGATATCGGTAGCCATAGCACCACGCTGACGCATAGATGTAAATGCTGCGTGACCGGGAGTATCAAGGAAGGTGATTTCGTTGCCTTCGTGATTTACTCTGTAAGCACCAATGTGCTGGGTAATACCGCCTGCTTCACCTGCGGTTACCTTGGAATTACGGATAGCGTCAAGAAGTGAAGTCTTACCGTGGTCAACGTGACCCATAACAACAACGATGGGGTTACGGGGTTTAAGTGTTTCCTCGGTATCCTCCGAAATATCCATAATTCTCTCTTCAATGGTAACAACGACTTCACGCTGAACCTTGCAGCCCATCTCGGTTGCAACGATTTCGGCAGTGTCGTAATCAATAGTCTGGTTGGCAGTAACAAGCATTCCGAGTTTCATCAACTGCTTGATAACCTCAGCGGCAGTTTTCTTCATAGCTGCTGCCAGCTCTGCAACCGTCATTTCATCACCGATAGTAACAGTGATGGGAGTCTTCTTGATCTTTTCGAGTTGAAGTCTGCGAAGTTTATCTGCCTCAGTTTCACGCTTTGCGCTCTGAGGACGGCGATAATCCTGCGACTTCTGCTTGATCTTTTGCTTGCGCTGATGATTATCCTTCATAGCATTTGCAGGAGCAATATTTTCGTAGCGCTCGTTGTATTTATCAATATTGATATTGGAAGCACGTGTGTCGACCTTGCGAATTTCGACAGGGCCGCGATTGGGTGCCTCGCCCTTCTTTTCCTTCTTGGGTCTGGGCGGAATGTTAACGGGTTCTCTTTGAACCTTGGGTTCTTCTGCCTTAGCCTCTGCTTTGACTTCTGCCTTTTGTGCAGGCTTTGCAGGAGCCTTCTGAGCAGGTTTCGGCTGAGTTTTTTCAACAGGCTTTGCTTCCTTGACAGGTGCTTCCTTTTTAGACTCTGCTTTGGGAGCATTCTTTGCTTTTTCAGCCTCTTGTGCCGCCTTGAACTGTTCCAAAATAGCCATCTGCTCGGCTAACTTGCGGTCCTTTTCGGCCTTTTTCTCCTGTGCTCTTTTATCTCTTGCTGCTTTACCTGCGGCAAAATATTCATCAAAACTCATGACCTCATGACTCTTGGTGATATGGTCGAAAATAAAGTTCAGTTCTGTATCCTCCAGAGAGGTCTGACTCTTTTTATCAACACCCAATTTGTCTTTGAGAAGAGTAATAATATCCTTGCTCGAAACCTCAAAATCTTTTGAAAGCTCGTGGATTTTATATTTAATCAGCATAACATATTCCTCCTTAAATCTGGTCGAGTATCGCTTTGGCAAAGCCTTCATCGTTTACCGCCACGATACCTGCTCTCAGTCCTAAACCTTGTGACATTTCCTCCATTGTGATATCGATCACGGTTACAGGAATGTCTTTGGCAAAAAACCTGATTTCCTTCAATGATTTTTGCGATACGTCGGAAGCCACTACCACAAGTTTAGCCTTTTTTAAAAGACACGATTCTTTCGACTTGTTAAAGCCAAAAGAAAGCTTGTTGGCCTTTCTCGCAAATCCCAATCTGGAAAGTATGGGATTATTGCTCAATTTCTTCCAACTCCTTCGCAATCTGTTCGGAAACAGCTTCGGGAATCTGCATTGAAAAAGCCTTTTCAAATCGGCGGCCTTTAACTGCTTTTTTATAACATTCTACATTATTACAGATATATGCACCGCGACCGTTGAGTTTGCCCGAACGGTCAAGACTTATATTGCCCTCGGGAGAACGAACTACCCTTATCAGACTCTGCTTGGGTTTCATCTCTCCACAACCGGTACATTGCCTTAAAGGCTGACTCTTTTTCATACAAATCTCCTTAGTTAAACTTGGACTGTTTAGGCTTCGACACTGTCGTCGCCTTCGCCGTAAAATCCGCTTTCGGGATGGATATCTATCTTCCAACCTGTAAGCTTTGCGGCGAGACGTACGTTCTGACCCTTGTTGCCGATAGCAAGGCTCAACTGTGAATCGGGAACAGTAACCTTACAAGCCTTGGGCTCTTCGCTGATAACTTCAACCGATAAGACCTTTGCAGGTGACAAAGCTTCGGTAATAAATGCTACCGGATCCTCAGAGTATTTTACAATGTCAATCTTCTCTCCGCCAAGTTCCTCAACAATAGTATTCACACGAACACCGCGCTGACCGATACAAGCACCGACTGCATCAACATCCTCATTCTGTGACCATACTGCCATCTTGGTTCTGGAACCTGCCTGACGGGAGATCGCCTTGATTTCGATAGTTCCGTCATAAATTTCGGGAACTTCGGTTTCAAACATACGCTTGACGAGTCCCGGATGAGTTCTCGAAATCATGGCCTTGGGGCCTCTCTCCTCATTTCTTACATCAACAATATATACTTTGATGTGATCGCCTTCGGTGAGAACCTCGTCGGGAACCTGCTCTGCCTTAGGCAATACCGCTTCGCCGCGACCGATGGTAATGGTGGCATTACCTGTCTTGAGATCGATTCTCTGAACCACAGCAGTAACGAGTTCTTTGTTACGGCTCTGGAACTCTTCATAGGTCTGACCGCGTTCTGCCTCTTTAACTCCCTGACGGATAACGTGCTTTGCGTTCTGTGCTACGATTCTGCCGAATTTTCTGGTTTCCAAAGGAATGTCAACAAACTCACCGACAGTAGCAGCCGTGTCGACCTTAATTGCATCTTCGAGCATTATCTGAGTATATTCATCCTCGATCTCATTAACGACAGTCTTACGTACATATACCTTGAAAATCTGCTTATCAATATCTACTTCGCAGAAAATAACATCCTTGCCGCCGTAATCCTTTTTAGCAGCACCGATAATAGCGGTCTTGATTCTCTCTGCCAGATAGCCCTCGGGAATACCGCTTTCCTCTGCCATAAGCTTTAATGCTTCAAAAATTTCTGCGGTATTGTCTTTCAATGTTTCTTTTTTCGATTTAGCTCTTGCCATTTGTCTTTCCTCCTAAATTCTTTATCAGAAATCGGCGTCATCAAGACGCACATTAACTAACTCTGCTTTGGTGAACTCCAACTCTTCGCCGTCGCTCAAAATTGTGACGTTTCCGTCATACTTCAAAAGTTCGCCCTTGAACTCTTTTACGTTATCTCTCGGGCGAATAAGCTTTACCTTGACATCGGCACCGATATACCTTTCAAAATGCCAATCTTCTGACAGTTCGCGTTCTAATCCGGGCGAACAGACTTCAAGGCAGTAGCCGATGTTTATAGGGTCTGCCTCATCAATGATCGGATCGATAAGACGGGAAACAGTAACACAGTCATCAATACCGATTCCGTTTTCACTGTCAATGTAAACTCTCAGATACCACGAAGCACCCTCTTTTACGAACTTGACGGTCCAAAGTTTTAAGCCGATGGACTCGATAGGTTCTTTGACGAGTGCTGCAACCTTGGCGGCGGTTGGATTCATTGCCAAATTCATCACCTCATAAAATAAAAGTCCTAACAAACAACGAAGAGCGGGTTGCCCCACTCTTCCTTTCGTCAACTATCTTACTGCGGTGATTATAACACAAACGTCTCAATTTGTCAATAGCATGCCGTTTGTTTTGTGTTTGCTCACTTTTTGCCCTGCTGTTTGAGCCATATCTTCATAACCAGTTTATGAGGAAGAAGTTTTGTGAAGAACACCTGTACTCTTATCTTCCAACCGCAAACCGAAACATCTTTGCCTTTTTTCATATCACGCAGTGCCCTGCTTACTACCTGCTTTGGTGTAAAAAACTGATTATAATAAGTGATAACACTGTCATCTACAACAGCAGTATCAAAGAATTCGGTTTTGACCCAGCCGGGACAAACCGCCATCATTTTAACACCTTTGTGACGCCACTCAGCATTAACTGCTCTTGTAAAATTCAAAACAAACGCCTTTGTAGCGCCGTATACACTAATATAAGGCACGGGTTGGAAAGAAGACAACGAATCCACCTGATAGACCTTTGACCCTGATTTAAGGAACGGTGCAGTCACATAGGTGATTGCAACCAGCGCTTTGCTGTTCAAATCGACCATTCCGAGCTGTTCTTCTAACCCAAGATCCGTGAACGCACCGAATTTGCCGTAACCGCTTGCATTTACAAGCACTGCAACCTCGGGATTTTCTTTTTCGAGAAGACGCTTATACTCTTCTATCGACTCGTGTTTAGTAAGATCAAGTCCCAAGCATCTGACAGGAACATCTACCTCTGATTTCAGTTCTTCCAAACGGTCAACACGTCGTGCAATTACCCAAATTTCGTCAAATTTTTCGGTCTGGGTTATTTGGTGCACAAATTCTCTGCCCATACCGCTTGAAGCACCCGTAAAAACAGCAATTTTCATGATTATCTCCTACTTATTTTGTCTTGTCAAGGTATATCAGCAACACCGAAATATCGGCAGGGCTTACACCCGAAATTCTCGAAACCTGACCAACACTCAAAGGATTGACCTTTTTGAGCTTTTCAACAGCTTCAAGACGCAGGCCCTTGACATCGTCATAATCTATTGACGAAGGTATCGCTCGGTTTTCGAGCCTTTGCAGTTCCTTAACCTGAGCCAACTGACGCTCTATATATCCTGCATACTTTATCTCGGTCTCGACCTTCAAGGCAACCTCATCGCTCAAAACGGGTCTTTCTGTATCAAACGGTGCCAACGCTTTGTAACTAACCTGAGGACGACGGATAAGATCTGCCAGGCTTGCACCCGTTTTAAGCGGTGCAGTGCCCAATGCTACAAGCATATCCCCTATTTCTTCGGTTGGTGACATAAAGGTCACTTCAAGTCGTTCTATCTCATTTTCCTTTTGCTCGCAACGGTCTTTAAACGCCTCGTACTTTTCCTTAGACACAAGACCTATTTCGTATCCTATGGGCATAAGACGTTCATCGGCATTGTCCTGCCTTAAAACAAGTCGGTATTCGGACCTTGAAGTCATCATTCGGTACGGGTCGGAACAACCCTTTGTGCAAAGGTCGTCAATAAGTGTTCCGATGTAAGAATTCGACCTCGGCAGCACCAACTGCTCATTGCCCAAGACCTTCATAGCCGCATTTATTCCTGCAACAAGTCCCTGCGCCGCAGCCTCTTCATAACCCGAGGAGCCATTGAACTGACCTGCTCCGAAAAGGCCGTCCAAAGCCTTGCACTCCAACGTCGGTTTAAGTGCCAACGGATCAATACAGGAATACTCGATAGCGTATGCGTTGCGCATCACCTTAACATTTTCCAAGCCTTTAATGGTCTTGTAAAACTCGATCTGAACCTCTTCGGGCAGCGACGAAGACATTCCTTGAAGATACATCTCCTCGGTGTCTTTGCCGCACGGCTCAATGAACAACTGATGACGTTCCTTATCGGCAAAACGAACTATCTTATCTTCCAAAGAAGGACAGTAACGCGGGCCTATACCCTCGATAACTCCGCCATAAAGCGGTGAACGGTGAAGGTTCTTTAAAATGACCTCTTTGGTACGGTCATTGGTGTATGAAATATAACAAACCGCACTGTTATCAATCGTTTCAGGGTCAGTGGAGTAACTAAACGGTGTTATCTCCTCGTCACCTGCCTGCACCTCTAACTCGGAAAAATCTATACTTGCCTTTAAAACTCTGGCAGGAGTTCCTGTTTTGAAAAGGCGCATCGGTAAGCCTAATTTCAACAAAGCATCGTTAAGCGAATTTGACGGGAACATTCCATCGGGTCCGCTTTCAAAACTGTACTCACCAACGTAAATTTTACCCTTTAAATATGTACCCGTTGCCAAAATGACGGTCTTTGAAACATACTCCGCGCCAAGTTGGGTCACGCAGTGCCAACCGTCCTGTGCTTGCCACAGGTCTACGATTTCGGCCTGTTTTAAATCGAGATTTTCCTGCAATTCAAGAATATGTTTCATATAACCGCTGTAAGCACGGCGGTCTATCTGAGCGCGGAGACTGTGAACCGCAGGACCTTTGCCGCGATTCAGCATTCTTGTCTGCAAGGTTGTTTTATCGGCGGCTATTGCCATTTCTCCACCCAACGCGTCTATTTCACGCACCAAATGACCCTTTGCAGTTCCGCCTATCGACGGATTGCATGGCATATTGCCGACCGAGTCCATATTTATTGTAAATATCGCGGTTTTACAGCCCAATCTTGCAGGTGCCAAAGCAGCTTCGATTCCTGCGTGACCTGCACCGACCACGATACAGTCATAATTTCCGGCAAAATAACTCATATAACTCCTCTATTTTCCAACACAGAATCTCTTGAAGACCTCGTTTGCAACCTCGACGGTGACACGTTCGCCCGTTATCTCCATCAAAGCAGCCAAGGCGTCGTCAAGTATAACGCCGACGGCATCAACAGTAAAGCCCAATGCCGCACTTTCTATTGCCTCTTCAATACAGTCAAGCGACCTTTTTGCACAATTTCGCTGACGTTCGTTAAGGTACACCGCAGTTTTGTCGTCAAGATTAGCGGTTGCGGTTATCTTCTTAATTGTTTCTTGCAGGTTATAGACGCCATCACCTGTGCCTGCCGACATAACCACTGTTTTAAATCCGCCGAATGTTTCGCTTTTCAAAACAGCGCCTTTATCCGACTTGTTGAGAATTACAATGGTGTTATCACTGCTTAATGAACCAAGTAAAATTTCGTCATCCCTTGTCATAGGTTCAGACGCATCAAAAACAGCCAAGACCAAATCTGCAGAATCCATTTTGGACTTTGAACGCTCGACTCCGATTTTTTCAACCGTATCATCGGTTTCGTGTATACCTGCGGTATCGCAGAGTTTTAAAGTGACCGCCCCGATGTTTACCGTTTCCTCAACTACATCACGGGTCGTTCCGGCGATAGGCGTTACTATAGATTTTTCAAAACCCGAAAGAAGATTCATCAAGGTTGATTTTCCAGCGTTGGGCGGCCCCACAATGACAGTGTTGATGCCATTTTTGACCATTCTTCCTATATCGTAACTATTCAAAAGTTCGGTCAAATCATTCTTTATTTCGTCAAGCCGTGATTCCAGAGTATCGATTCCGCTGAACGACGGCTCCTCGTCGGGAAAATCGTGGTAGGCGGCAACTACCGCAGCCGCTACGGTCATTTTTTCCTTTATTGCAAGACACTTTTTAGTGATCGCACCACCGTGAGCCTCGAATCCCGCCTTTAACGCCTGCTCTCCCTGGGCGGAAATTATATCCATAACCGCCTCGGCTTGACTCAGATCCATCTTGCCGTTGAGGTATGCTCTTTTGGTGAATTCTCCCGGTTCAGCCATAACCGCACCTGCATCAAGAACGGCTCTTAAAACGCGATTCACAACAAAATCTCCGCCGTGAACCGAGATTTCCGCAACATCTTCACCTGTATAACTTCTCGGAGAACGGAACACCAAAACTACTGCCTCATCAATGACCTCATCGCCATGATTTACCCTGCCGAAAAGTGCGTGGTAACCCGCAGTGTCTGCAACCTTTCTGCCGCTTGCCGACGAGAAGACTTTATCGGCAACAGATAGTGCATCAGACCCTGAAATTCTTATTGTGCCGAGTCCTCCGTGACCCGACGGTGTTGCAACTGCGGCAACCGTTGTTTGCATTATTTTCACTCCTTAATAGAGGTAAACTTTATATTGTTTTTCTGCGCAAATTTTTCGGCAACAGAACCCTTAACGCAAATCAAGGTGACACGGTCGGTATTGTCGCCAAATGCATTTTCCTCCAAAATCGTATTCTTGCCAAGAACGGTGACTTCGATTTTCTTGTCGCCCTCAAAAGTGGCGGTTCCGATTTTATAAATCTTGTCTGAAACCGTTATTTTATCCATCTTATCGCAGTATGAGAAAACCGCCGATTCAAGTACGGTAACACTGACGGGAATAGACTCAATTTCAAGCGCATAGCAGCAGGCAAAGCAGGCCTCGCCTAACTTACTGATACTGTTCGGCAGATTCATCTTTTCCAAAACAGTGCAGCCGTAAAACGCGCCCGTGCCTATTTCCTTAATTCCGTCGGGCAGGGTGAGTTCGGTCAACTTGTCACAGTAGTAAAACGCGGTATCGCCTATATACTTTACGGTTCCAGGTATATTGACTTGTTCTAATTTCAAACAACCATAGAAAAGGTTGTCAGGAATCATTTTCAAACCGGACGGCAATATAACCTTTTTCAGTTTATCGCAATCATAGAATAATCCGCCCTCTAAAACGGTATCCATTCCTTTAAACTCAACCGATTCAAGCGATTTACAATCGGTAAATGTACCGTAAGTGACATTTTTTACCGTAACAGGTACCGTAACATTTTTTACTGTTTTATTGCCGTAAAATGCACCCGATATATATTTTACATCTGAGCCTATCACAACATTTTCGTCGGTGCCGTTATACTTTATAAGTACGCCGTTGCCGACCGTCACGAAATCTTGCTTTTGGCATACAAGCCATACGGTATCGTCAAACGCGCCTGCGCCTATGTCCGAAATCGTTTTGACAATGTCTATATCGATAAGTGAATAGCAACCGGCAAATGCACTGTCACAGATGCCTTTAACTGTTTCGGGGATAACAAGTTTAGTAATGTTGTCGTTACCTTTAAAAGCATCGGCAAGATAGCCGACGTTTGAAGGCACTGTTATCTCCTCTGCGTTACCGTTATATTTTATGAGCACACCTTTGCCTACCACCGCAAACTCGGCAGTAATATTATTAAACCAAGGCGTTTTGGAAAAGGTATTGCTTCCGGTTTTTTTGAGTTCTGCCGGCATATTGATGTCGGTTAAAGACGTGCAACCATAAAAAGCATAATTTCCGATGGTAGTCACGGTGTTGGGGATAGTGACCTTCTTAATGCCTGTTTGTTCCATCAAAATGTTATCACCTATAACGGTGACCTTTTTGCCCAAAATTTCAGACGGGAAGGAAACCTCTGTTTGACCGCTTGAAACCTCACAAGACAAAATCTCAGCATGGTCGCTGTAAACAATATACTGAAAATCACCACTGACACCCGTTGACAAAAAATCAGCGTTTTGCGGAAACTTTAAAGCCTCACCGTAAATATTGGCGGGCGTCAATGGCTCTTTGTCGCCGCAGGATGTGGCAAATAAAACTATTAAAATCATTAAAAAAACAACGATTTTTTTCAAACCATACAACCTCTTTAACAATAATTCGCATACACTAAAAATTTTAACACACCGTGCATACATTGTCAAGAAACGGGGCTTTCTCAATACAGAGTGAATCCCGAATAAATTTCCTCTTGCAAAACAAAAAATAATATTGTATAATTGTTTGGACAAATGATTTCTGCTTTTGGCAGAACCTTTAAACGCATTGATGAAGAAAAGTAACCGTCAAGTCATCTTAAACAGAGAGTTGCACCATGGGCTGAAAGTGCATTAAGCGGGCAGACGGCGAAGTTCCCTTCGGAGCGGTGGGATTGAATTTCAGTAGGTCCCAACGGAAAGCACCGTTACAGGCGAAAAGAGTGTTTGCTCTGTTTTAAGATGCAAAAATGTGGGTGGTACCACGGAGTTTGAGTTTTCGGCTTCGTCCCTTTTAATAGGGGCGAAGTCTTTTTTTACCTTAAAATTTCGCCGTCGTTTGTCAAGATTTCGGCATTTTAGGAGGATATGTATGAAACAAAGATTGGAAGAAATCAAATCTGCTGCTTTATTGGCTGTTAACACTGCCGCAGACGAAAAGCAGATCGACGAAGTACGTGTAAAGTACCTCGGCAAAAAGGGTGAACTCACCGCTATTTTGAAGCAGATGGGTTCTTTAAGCCCCGAAGAGCGTCCCGTTATGGGCCAGCTTGTAAACCAAGCAAAACAGGAATTGGAGCAGGCAGTAGCCGATAAATCCAAAGCATTTAAGGAAAAGGCTGCCGAACAGCGCCTTGCAAACGAGAAGATAGATATTACTCTACCTTCAAAGCCTGCAACCGTCGGCAAACTTCATCCGCTGAACACCGTTCTTAACGATATGATCGACATTTTTCAGTCGATGGGCTTTGACGTTGTTGACGGGCCCGAGGTTGAAACCGATTACTATAACTTCGAGGCATTAAACGTTCCTGCCGACCACCCTGCACGCGATATGCAGGACACTTTCTATTTAGCTGAAAATGTGTTGTTAAGAACACAAACCTCTGCGGCGCAGATTCGTACTATGGAAAACCGCAAGCCCCCTATTAAAATCATCTGCCCCGGCCGTGTTTACCGCGCAGACGAGGTAGACGCAACCCATTCGCCCGTTTTCCACCAGATCGAAGGTCTTGTTGTTGACAAGAACATAACAATGTGTGACTTAAAGGGCGTTTTGGAGCAGTTTGCTCACGAGATCTACGGTAAGGACACCGAGGTTAAATTCCGTCCGTCCTTCTTCCCGTTCACCGAGCCCTCGGTTGAGGTTGACGTCACCTGCTCCGAGTGTAAAGGTAAGGGTTGTCGAGTATGCAAAGGCAGCGGTTGGATAGAGATCCTGGGCGCAGGTATGGTACATCCCAGAGTCCTTAAAGCCTGCGGAATCGACCCCGAAGAATACTCGGGATTCGCTTTCGGTATCGGTCTTGACCGACTCACTACTACACGTTATAAAATCAGCGACATTCGTTTGCTTTTCGAAAACGATTTGCGCTTCTTAAAACAATTCTGAGGAGGGAACGAAAATGAAAGTAAGTTTAAGCTGGCTTAAAAGATATGTTGACATCACAGTTCCCGTCGAAGAACTTTGTGATAAAATGGTTATGGCAGGCTTTGAGGTTGAGGAGATCGTAAACCTCGGAGAAAATATGAAGAACGTCGTTGTCGGCAAGGTCATCGAAATGGAACGCCACCCTGATTCTGACCATATGTTCATCTGCCAAATCGACTGCGGTCAAGAGAAATTGGTGCAGATAGTAACCGGCGCACAGAACGTTAACGTTGGCGACCTTGTTCCTGCCGCACTTCACGACTCTTATTTGCCCAACGGTATGCACATTAAAAAAGGCAAACTCAGAGGTGTTGAGTCTTGCGGTATGCTCTGCTCGGGCGAAGAACTCTGCGTTACCGAGGCCGATTACCCCGGTGCTTCTGTTTACGGAATTATGATTTTAAAGAACGATGCAGGCGCTCCCGGAACCGATATGAAAGAGGTTTTGGGACTCGAAGATTACATCATCGATTTTAAGATCACTGCAAACCGTCCCGACTGCCAGAGCGTTTTGGGTATTGCCCGTGAGGCTGCCGTTGTTTTAGGCAAGCCGTTTTTAGAACCCACGCCTTCCTACAACGAGGTCGGCGAAGATATTTCCGACTATATCTCGGTCGAAAACCGCAATTTAGATATTTGTCCCCGTTACCACGGCAGAATCGTTAAGAATATTAAAATGGCTGAGTCTCCCGAATGGATGAAAAAGTGTCTTTTGGCCGCAGGTATGCGTCCTATCAGCAACATTGTTGATATCACCAACTTTGTAATGCTCGAAACCGGCCAGCCTATGCACGCCTTTGACCTTCGCGATGTTGCCGAGAACAAGATCATCATTCGCAATGCTGAAAACGGCGAAAAAATTACAACTCTTGACGAAAAAGAGCACGAATTGACCCCCGAGATGCTGGTAATTGCCGACGGCAATAAGCCTTCCTGCCTCGCAGGAATTATGGGCGGTCTTAACAGCGGAATCAAGGACGATACTTCGACCATTTTCCTTGAATGTGCAAAATTCCGCCGTGACAGTGTCAGAAAGACCGCACGCAAACTCGGTGTCCGTACTGAATCAAGTGGACGTTTTGAGCGCGGTGTTGACATTATCACAGTAAAATACGCAATGGACCGTGCTTTACAGCTTATTGAAGAGCTTGGTGCAGGCGAGGTTGTAAGTGGCAGTGTTGACCTTAACGCAGGTTTACCTGAGCCGAGAGATTTAAAGGTTTCGGTAAACGATGTCAACGCACTTTTGGGCCTCAAAATTCCTGACGAAAGAATGGTTGAAATCCTTAATTCGTTGCAGATAGAAACCGTACTTGCCGACGGTATTCTTAATTGTAAAGTTCCTTCCTTCCGCGATGACGTTGAAGGAAAGGCCGATATTGCCGAAGAGGTTATGCGAATTTTTGGCTACGACCACATCGTCGGCAGTACAATGAAGGGTTCCATTGTTCGAGGACGCAAACTCCCCGAAAGAATCAAAGCAGATAACACCAAGGCTTTGCTCCTTGCCAACGGATTCAACGAAATTACGACCTATTCATTCATCGGCAGCAAGGCTATCGATGCACTTCGTCTGGCAGAGGATGATGAGCGCAGAAATGCCGTCACCATTCTTAATCCTTTGGGCGATGAATATTCGACCATGCGTACACAGTTGGCAACCAGTATGTTGACTGTATTAGGCACCAACTATTCAAGAAAAAATGCAGATGCAAAGTTGTTTGAACTGAGCAAAGTATTCGTTCCGAAGGCGTTACCCGTTACCGAGCAACCGCTGGAAATTCCTGCATTGATACTCGGTATGTACGGTGAGAACTGCGATTTCTTTGAGCTTAAAGGCGTTGTAGAAGCTATTGTTCACAGCTTCACCAACCGTCCCGAAACCGTTGAGGTTGCAAACGAAAACTACCTACACCCCGGCAGAAGCGCTGTTATGAAGTTGGGTAATGATACCGTTGCTACCTTCGGTGAAGTTCACCCTGCCGTTGCTGCCGGATATGGTATCGATGGACGTTGCTACATCGCAGAAATTGCCATTGATAAACTTTACGAACTTTCAGCACCCAAGGTTACCTACAAACCGTTGCCTAAGTTCCCTGCTGTTGAGCGTGACCTCGCACTTGTCTGTGATATTGACACTCCCGCAGGCGCTTTGGATAAGGCTATCCGCGACGGAGCAGGCCGACTTTGCGAGAAGGTCGAATTGTTCGACATCTACACAGGCTCGCAGGTTGCCGAAGGCAAAAAGAGTATGGCGTACAGACTTACTCTTCGTTCCGCAGAATCTACCTTGAACGACGAAATGATCGACAAGGCAGTTGCCAAAATTATTAAAAAATTGGAGTCTGTCGGCGCAACATTAAGAGTTTAATGAAAATTCAAGACCCCGTCACAAAAACTCTTTGTGACGGGGTCTTAATTTATTTTATCTTTTTCTTCAACTCAAAACGTTGTATTACTCCAACCAATTTACTTGAAATCAGAACCGATAACAACGAAAAAGCAATTCTTTTTAACGGAATATAGGTCAATGACAGTGCCAAGACCGTTATATCGAAGATAAAATATATCCACTCGATTTTCAGCTTGGTTATTTTGGCAAGGCTCATCGCCAAAGCATCATCACCACCCGGTGCTCCACCGGAACGGATGCTGATTCCTACACCCACACCCACAAAAACAGCACCTGCAATTGCAGCCGCAAGCGGATATTCTCCGATTTGAGGAAATACGGGCGGAAACTGCTCAAACACGGCAAACGCCACTGAAAATGCACCGCCTGCAACAAAAGAATAGACAATAAATTCACTGCCCAAAAGTGCCAAACCTATAAGGTAGCAGATGGCATTCATCACAAAGCCGCTTAACGCAGGCGAAATGTCAAACCAGTGCAAAAGCAGCAGTTCCAGTCCCAAAATTCCGCCCTCGGTCACCTTGGAGAAAGAATGAATATTATAGAGTCCGAATGCCAGAATAACACTGCCGACTGCCGCCATTATGCATCCTTTTAAATTGATTTTACTAAAAATTCTTGATTTCAAAATATCACCGTTTAAATAAATCCGTGCCTATATCGGCACGGATTTTGAATTAGTTGCCATTATTTTGTTTAAGGCGTTCTGCCCTTTCTGCATGATAAATGTGACGCAGTTCACGTTCATCAACGCCGATGCCACTCATTATAAACAGAATAACCATCATTGTGGGTGCCCAGACAATAGTTGTATCGATTATACCGTAACAAGCAATACAAACACATACTGCAACAATAAACGTAGTCACTGCGTAGCCGTGGTTGCGTTTCTTCAACTCGTCGTGGCAACGCATGATTGTCTTCAAAAAGCTGATAAGGAATAAGCCTAAAAGCATCGTTCCGACAATTCCAAAGGAAATCAGGCTCTCAAACACAAGGTTATGGCTGAGCGAAGCCTTATAAAGTTCGGGGCGGACAAGATGCATTTGACCGTAGAGGAATTTATAGCTATAAAAACCTCGGCCGAACCAGGGTGCTTCCTGTATCTGCTCGATAGCAAAATCCCAAATTTTTACGCGGTTATCAATAGTCGCGGTCAGTTCCCCGAGTCGCGAAATAATACCGGGGACCAAAACTATGGCAATACTGCAACAAGCAACGACCGCCATAAATATTGCTAACAATTTATACTCGTGATTAAGTATAAGCAACAACAAAATACCTATAAGCAACATCAACCACAAAGCCATACTGCCGCAAAGATATATGCCTATCGCACAGAAAATAGCGGCCGCGTAGTAAAACAGAACGCACTTTGCGTGGGTTACTGCCTTATATGCACAGATAAGTATTACCAATGCTATTGCCATGCCGAAAAAGTTCGGATTAGTGAAGAATGCCTGACACCTATATCCCTCAACCTTACGATTGATCATCTTTTCAACTACACAACAGACCGTTCCCAAAACACCCGAAACTATTACGCAATTCAGTAATTTTTCAAAGAATTGCTTGGTTGCCAGCGCACGCGCCACAAATGCTACTACGATCGCCATTGCAAACGAAGCCGCAATGCCAACGCCTATAAAATTCCCGTGCACAAGACCAACAATAACGGTTGTCAGCATAAATAACAAAAGTGTAAACGAACCCTTGTGGCAAAAAATCTTGTCACGCGTTCCGGGAACTACACAAAATGTAACTCCGACCATGCATATTACCGGAACCGAAATGTATGCCGGTGCGAAGGTTAACAACGCAATAACATACATCAGGTTCTGCGCCAAATAGCCAACGGAGTTTTTGCGGAGCACTCCGTCAACCTCATCAAACCTTGAAAAACGCTCGTTGCTCATCGTCTCACCATCCTAGCGAAAAGAAACGAAATCAACATAAATGCCGCTTGAACAGCAATAAAAGCAAGTGATGTAACGAGTGACAGTCTGCCTACAACCGCAAGGTAGGAAACAAGCACTGTTCCAAGAACAGCCGCTATTACATACACAGCAGTTAACACCGCCATTACGGATTTTATTCTCTTGGCTGCCGAAACTGCCGCAAACAAGCCGCAGATTGATTTGCCGTAAGAGGCAGGAGCGCCCGTACTCTCGGCAGGAACGGTTGCCTTTTCAAAAGCAACACGTCCGTTATGGCGCATCAACTTGACTGCGCCGTCATTAAGGCCGAAATAATCGCAGATCATAACGTCGGAAGCATTTGGGTCTTCGGGGTACACAACCACGCTGACGCCTGCTTCGGTGACCTTTTGCAATTCCTCTCCAACCATTTCGTCAGCCTCATATTTTACAATAAACAGCAAGCACGGAACACCGTCACAAGCGATATATACAGGAAAATATCCGTTTTTGAGAATTTTTTGGTCAACCGATGCCGGAGGCACAGGAACATTGTGTCCCTGCATAAGATTACGGTTACCTATCAAAATGGTCAGGTCACCTATCCAACCTGCAAGACCCATTTTATCCTCATACTGAACGCCCGATACCTTGGGCAACTCGTCCTCGCTGATATCACCGATAATTCCTTTGAAAATGGGGGTCAACGGACTCTCAGCCGCAATTGCTACGGCGGCGGCACGAAGCAAGGAATGAGCGACTTCGTTCTGGCTCAACGGCTTCATATCGTAAAGAGTAAGCGAACCTTCGGGGAACAAATCCGATGTCTTGACTCCGATCACGTTGGCTTTGTTAAGGTTGTAAATACCCTTATATCCTGCCAACATTGCACCATAATCGTTTAATTTCTTGGTTATAATCTGCATAGGACCTTCAGCAGT
Organism: Acutalibacteraceae bacterium; assembly: GCA_045647525.1. Taxonomy (GTDB): domain Bacteria; phylum Bacillota; class Clostridia; order Oscillospirales; family Acutalibacteraceae; genus UMGS172. Next base: position 7,044 of record JAZRMK010000045.1, on the reverse strand, counting down.
CATAATTGCACAGGCAGGGTAGCAGGCACAAAGAGTAAGTGCAGCCACGGTGACACCCGTGCCGAGTCCCGACAATATGCCGGTAACAACACCTGCAACAAATGCAGTTAAAGCACCCAAAACGAACAGGGTTTTAGCCTTTAAATCAAACGGGCTCTTATATCCGCAATTCTTCAAATAACCTTTAACGTTGGTAACCTTACGGCCCGAAAGTACTATTGCATCACCATCGACTGTGCCCGATGCAATAGTCGCCGCAGGAGCACCGCCCGCTGCGGTAACCGCCATTTTGGTTTCGGAATTAGCTATTATCACTAATCCTTTAAGGATTCGCTTATTGCGCAACAATTTAAATAGCGAGTTAATAGAAAGCAAGAATGCCGCGGCACCTGTGACGGTAGAATATGCGCCGTCGAAACATACGCAGGATACTACATTCTGCATAAGCATCGCCACCGATGCTGTTGCAACGCAGGTATCGAAACCGACGTTTCCCTCAAACAAGCCCTTTAAATCGGCGAAAATGCCGAGGTTAAAACTAATGACTGCTACGAGCAACAGAAGATTTACATACCCTGCAAACGATGCGGCAAGCGCAACGCCCGAAAGGCAGGAAATCAAAACCATCAAGGCTGTCACGCCGAACGACATTACGGTAAACAGCGTTCCTGCTGCGCACTTTTCCATAAACTTCGTGCGGAGTCTTGCGGCATCGTTCAAATCTTGATAATCATCGATGCCAACAAGGTCGCGGTCTTCGGTTTCATAATACGGCAGTTCTTCAAAACTGTCCTCATCTATATCATCATAATCGTTTTCTTCATAGAACGATTCATCAGCCTTTTGTGCTATTACTGAGCCAAGGTTTTCAAGGCCGTTGGTTGCGTCAAACACAACAGTGCTTGCCATTTCCTCGGCAACTACGGCGGACTTTGCGGCGTCGATGACCTTATCCAACTGGACGTCGCCCTTTTCGGTATGACCCATAACAACGCCCTGGTATATCTTGCCATAGGTTCTCATAGAGTCAGATGCAACCTCGGTGTGCATAATATCCGACTCACTGTCCATCGGAATGACCTCGACCTCAACCTTTACGGCGTTAGGGTCGGTTTCATCACTTACTTCTGGCTGGACAACGAAGACCTTCACGTCTTCCTCGCTTGATTCATCCGACTCTTCTCGTTCGGTGATATTTATAGGAGTTTCGCTCTCCATCTTTATCTCATCAACCGAGATCTCGGGTTCTTCTTTTAAAACATCAGCCGCAAGAGCAATAACATCCTCTGCCGCCTCTGAAAGTTCGGTTTCGGTGGGAATCTCTTTTGCGGTATCCTCTACCACTTCCCTCGAAAAATCGCCCAAGATAGCCTCTGCGCCTAACTCTGATTTTTCCTCAGCCTTTATTTCCTCTTCAACCGCTGTAATTTCCGGTTCAACAACTTCGGGGATGTTGTTTTCACTCTTTAAACGGCGAATAATATCATCAACATCTACCGATTCGACAGCTTTTTCGGTTTCGAGCGTTTTGTAATAATCTTCTTTTGCAAAATTCTCGAAATCTTTTTCGTCGTAATGAACACCCGAAGTTGCAATGTCGACCGCCATTTTACACTTTGCTAAAAAGTCGTCGTGTTCCTCTTCTGTTTCGGGTTGAACGGTCACGTTGACATAAGGCTCGGAATATGTATTGTTTTTGGGTTCTTCCATTTTGCTTGTTGCCCAGGACGGCACATAGTCGTCCTCGATAGGCTGTTGCAAAGATTTTTTCTCTTTAAGCTGTTCGTAAACCGAATCAGGCGTTGGGCGTGCCGAAGACATAGGAATCTCCTCAGTTTCGGTTCCGACGATCTCATCAACCGTCATCGCATGAGGAGCCGCAGCCCTGTTTTTCACACCCTGTGAAAACGGTGACGCATCAATAAGACCGTCGTCATCGTCATCGGTAAAAAGGTTATAGTTATGTCCTTCCAATTCATCAAAAGATTTCTTTTTGAAAAGTCCCACGAGAATATTCCCCTTTAAACTTATTTTATAGGTTTAATTCCTTGACGCTGTCTTGCTGCCTCATACATCAAAATGCCTGCGGCAACCGACGCATTGAGCGAATTTATCTCCCCTACCATCGGCATTGCGACGGTTTTATCACACTTCTTTTTGACCAACGGTCCTACACCTCTGCCCTCGTTACCAATAACGAAAGCCGAAGGTCCCGTGTAATCGGTCATACACCACGGTTCGCCGTCCATATCAGCAGCATATATCCAAAGTCCCTGCTCTTTTAACTCTTCTATTACTGTGGGTATATTGGTAACACGCGCCACCTTCATATATTCCAGTGCACCTGCCGAAGACTTTGCGACAACAGTGTTGAGTGATGCGCTTCTTCTTTTCGGAATTATTATTCCGTGAACACCGCAAGCCTCTGCGGTCCTGATGATAGCACCAAGATTGTGCGGATCCTCTATCTCATCGCAAATGATGATAAACGGAGCCTGCTCCTTTTCGGCGGCATAATCCAGAATATCCTTAACCGTGCAGTATTTGTGTGCTGCAACTATCAGTGCTACGCCCTGATGTGCTGCACCCCCACTCATAAAATCGAGCTTTTGAGGAGAAACTTCCTTTACTAAAATTCCTCTCTCTCGGCACTTTGCAACTATTGCTCTTGTTGAGCCGGTATTTGCACCGTGAGCTATAAGCAACTTATCTATTTCGCGCCCCGAACGCAACGCCTCGGTAACAGGATTTCTGCCGACTATTACGTTTTCGTCGCGGGTGCGTTCTTCGCTTGTTTCCATATTTTCATTTCGGGTATAATCTTGCATATTTTATGTCCTTTTAACATATTTTTCGCCCGTCATTGCTTCAAACGAAGTCTTAACCGCCTCTTCGCTCATATCACAGGCAAAATCATAGATTGGAGTTGTTCTGACAAACCCGTCGAGCAGTTCTGCCAAACGATCGGTCATATTTATGCGGTCGGGTAAACTTGTCTGTTTCAAGATAAATGTAACTGCTCGGTTGTTGGGAGCTTTACTTATCTCGTTGTTTCCCCTTTTAAGCAGCGCCACTGCGCCAACGGGCAAGAAGACATCGCTGTTTAGTGCGGTTTTGCCACTCCACGGAGTTCCGCAAGCATAATACTCACCATCAATTTTTCTAATCGCGGGTTTGTCGTCGTTAATAAACTCAACCCCGTCTATATACTTGTTCCAAAGTCCCGTATGGGTGGACTTTCCCGTTCCGCTGTCAGCAGTAAAGAAGTACGCCTTGCCACCGTAACTTATACAGGAAGAATGAAGCATAAATCCTTCGTGCTTCAAAAGCGCTTTATAAAAATAAACCGAAGTAGCTATATATTCGAGGTTGGCATAATCAAGACCCGGCACGCGCTCTTGCATTTGTTCCAACAAGCCGTCGTAAAGTGTTATCACTATATCGGGTTCGCCGCAGAAATCATTAAGGTATTTTTCGCTGCGTCCTTTAAGCAGGTCATAGGTTACGTCCATCTGAACTTTCAGTCCCGCAATCAAAAACTTAGGCATCAGAACATAGTCCTCCAAAGTATATATTCTTACTACTATATAATACCTCTTTTACATCTAAAAGTCAAACATAAAAACCCTTATTTGCGACACATAACGCGTACATTTTCTGCCAAAAATAGAATAAGAAAGGAGAATGTATATGATAAATCAAATAAGAGGTTTTGAAGTGCTTGATTCGAGAGGAAATCCAACCGTTGCCGCAGAAGTTACTCTGACCGACGGAACGCGCGGCGTGGCTATTGCACCATCGGGTGCGTCAACCGGCAAGTTTGAAGCCCACGAACTTCGCGACGGCGGTGAGCGCTATGGCGGAAAGGGTGTTTCTACTGCCGCAGAGTTCATTAACTCGACCATCTCCCCTGCAATATGTTCGCTTAAAACTTTAAACCAAAAAAGGATCGACCGTGAAATGTTAAAAATCGACGGCACGGATTTGAAATCACGCCTTGGCGCAAACGCTATTCTTGCGGTATCGTTAGCGGTAGCGCGTGCAGCAGCTCGGCACTACCGAGTTCCCTTGTACCGATATTTAGGCGGTATAAGTGCTTTGAAACTACCGTCACCGATGATGAACATTTTGAACGGCGGAGCCCACGCCGACAACAATCTTGATATTCAAGAGTTTATGATCGTGCCGTTGAAAGGTGCGTTCTGCGAAAAGTTGCGTGCAGGTTCGGAAATATACCACGCGTTGAAGAGCATTTTGAAGGAAAACTGCAAATCGACCGCCGTGGGCGACGAGGGCGGATTTGCGCCCGACCTTATTGACGACCGCGAGGCCATCGAGTTTATTTTGAAGGCAATAGAGAAAGCGGGTTATACGACCGACAGTGTGAAAATCGCACTTGATGTTGCGTCAAGCGAATGGTACAACGGAACCGACTATCACCTGCCAAAATCGGCAGAAACTCTTTCTTCAAAGGCTCTGACCGAAAAAATCGAAACGCTTGTTGCCGATTACCCAATAATTTCGGTCGAAGACGGCTTGGCGGAGGACGACTATTCGGGCTGGAAAGCCATGACCGACACATTGGATAAAAAGGTAATGCTGGTCGGCGACGATCTGTTTGTAACCAATCCACAACGTTTCAAGAGTGGTATCGAACAACAAATAGCCAACTCGATTCTGGTAAAACTCAATCAAATCGGCACATTGACCGAAACCTTGCAGGTAATAGCTATGGCAAAAAGAGCCGGCTACACACCCATAATTTCACACCGTTCGGGTGAAACTGAGGACACCTTTATTGCCGACCTTTCGGTAGCCGTCGGAGCCGATTATATCAAAGCAGGAGCACCCTGCCGCACCGACCGCACCGCCAAGTATAACCGTCTTTTGAAAATCGAATCGGAGATTGTGTGACCATAATCAACCGAAGACGGATAAAATTTGCCGTTTTTGGCGTTGCTTAGAATGGCAGTGTATAAAAAACCCACCCCGAGAAAACTCGGGGCGGGTTTGAAAGCCTCTTTAATTTGTGATTAAGCCTTGCCGACCGAACCGAAAAGTTCCATCTTTTCCTTAACGGTAGCCTTAATAGCTTCAACACCGGGAGCAAGCAACTTTCTGGGGTCGAAGCCCTTGCCTTGAAGGTCCTTGCCTGCCTCAATATACTCTCTTGTTGCTGCGGCAAATGCCAACTGACACTCGGTGTTAACATTGATCTTGGAAACGCCCAAGGAAATAGCCTTTTTGATCATATCGGCAGGAATGCCTGTACCGCCGTGGAGAACGAGAGGCATATCGCCTGTGAGCTGCTGGATAGCATCAAGTGTATCAAAGGAAAGACCTGCCCAATTTTCAGGATACTTACCGTGAATGTTACCGATACCTGCTGCCAACATTGTAACGCCGAGGTCTGCGATCATCTTGCACTCCTTAGGATCTGCAACTTCACCGCTGCCGATAACGCCGTCTTCCTCGCCGCCGATAGCGCCAACTTCTGCTTCCAAAGACAAGCCCTTTTCTTCGCAAATAGCAACCAACTCCTTGGTCTTTGCGATGTTCTCATCGATAGGATAGTGAGAACCGTCGAACATAACGGAAGAGAAACCTGCTTCGATGCACTTCTTTGCACCTTCGTAAGAACCGTGGTCAAGATGAAGTGCTACGGGAACAGTGATGCCGAGCTCGTTGATCATGCCGTTAACCATACCGACAACGGTGGTGTAACCGCACATATACTTACCTGCACCCTCGGAAACACCGAGAATAACAGGAGATTTTAACTCTTCTGCGGTCTGCAAAATAGCCTTGGTCCATTCAAGGTTGTTGATGTTGAACTGGCCAACTGCATATTTGCCTGCCTTTGCTTTATTTAACATTTCTTTTGCTGATACTAACATTTTCATTACTCCTTTATTTGATTTCTATACACAGTTTATACCTAAACCCATATAAAATCAAGGGTTTTCATATAAATTACATATAAAGAGGATATTTTGCGCAAATTGCGGCAACCGAAGCCTTTATTTCGTCGCGCTTAGCGTCAAAATCCTTAACGCAGAGTGCAATAAGACGACCGATTTCGGTAAAGTCCTCTTCTTTAAGACCTCTTGTAGTTGCGGCAGGCGCACCAAGACGAACACCACTTGTTACAAACGGCTTTTCAGGGTCGTTGGGGATAGCATTCTTATTGGCGGTGATGTTCACATCGTCAAGTCTATGCTCCAATTCCTTACCTGTAACGCCTGTTCCACGAAGATCCAAAAGGCAAAGGTGGTTATCAGTACCGTTTGAAACGAGGTTGATACCGTTAGCCTTCAAAGATTCGGCCAACGCAGCAGCATTTTTAACTATCTGCTTCTGATATTCCTTGAACTCTTCGGTCAAAGCCTCGCCGAAACAGACCGCTTTACCTGCAATAACGTGCATCAAAGGACCGCCCTGATTTCCGGGGAATACGGCTTTGTTGATAGCCTTAAAAATTTCCTCGTCATTACAGAGAATCAAACCACCTCTGGGGCCGCGAAGGGTCTTATGGGTAGTGGTTGTAACAATGTCGGCATACTCTACGGGGTTCTGGTGCAGTCCTGCGGCTACAAGGCCCGCAATATGCGCCATATCGACCATAAAGAGTGCTCCAACCGACTTCGCAATATCAGCTATTACATCAAACTTTATCTCACGGGCATAAGCCGAAGCACCTGCAACGATAAGTTTGGGTTTGCACTCGTTGGCAATTTTTCTCATCTCATCATAATCGATGAAGCCGTCCTCACCTACACCGTAAGGAACGAAGTTGTAAAGCTTGCCCGAACTGTTAACAGGTGAACCGTGGGTAAGATGACCGCCGTGTGCGAGGTTCATGCCCATAACGGTGTCGCCGGTTTCAAGAACAGCAAGATAAGCTGCCTGGTTTGCCTGAGCGCCCGAGTGAGGCTGAACGTTGGCAAACTTTGCACCGAAAAGCTGGCAAGCACGTTCTCTTGCAATATCCTCTACAATATCAACATACTGGCAGCCGCCGTAGTAGCGTTTGCCGGGGTATCC
>JAZRMK010000044.1:0-60820 GCA_045647525.1 Acutalibacteraceae bacterium | reverse complement strand
GCTTGGCCTCCGACTTACCATTATAATCACTCCTTGAAAGATGTTGAAAAGTCAACATCTCGGATTATACAGCACACCTATCGGTTTGTCAACTTTTATTTCCTAAATTGTAATAATTTTTTTGAGTGGTTATATGACATAATTGACATGTCATATTTTGTATGATAAAATAATTGTAGTATTTACATAAGGGGTTGAAGTTATGTTTTGTACACAATGTGGTGCAAAGTTGCCCGATGACGCAAATTTCTGCACGTCGTGTGGCGCAAAGGCTAACAGAGTAGAGGTTTCAGAACCGATAGTTGAGGAAGTTGAGGTTGCAGAGCCTGTTGCTCAGCCTGCCGCGGTTGAAGAATTACCGGTTGAAGAAGTACCCGCTACTGAGGAAATCTTTTCGTCTGCACCGTTGACAGAACAGGTTGCAGAGGAGGAAAAAGAGCCTGCAACAGAAGAAGTTTTTGAAACACCTGTTTTAGAGGTCGTTGAGGAAACGGTTGAAGAAATTGTTGAAGAAACGGTTGAAGAATCGCCTGTTGAGTGTACTGCTGATGACACAAAAGAATCAGAGGGAGAAATTCCTTTTGCAGATGCAGCAGAGTTTGCAAAGGTAGAATATGTAGAACCGGACACTGATGAGATCCCCGTTGAGGCAGACGTTGAATCTGCAAACGAGATTTTGGAAGAGGTTGATACAGATATAGCCCCTCAAAAAAAGACTTCGCGTGTTGCCGCCTTCTTCCGTGGCGTTTTGTCGGTGTTTATGTGTATTATCATCGTTGCGTTTGCCACGGTTTCTCTTGTTCTGGTTAGCGTTAAGAGCACTTTGAACGCAAATAACATCAGCAATATACTTTCTGATCCTGAATTTACATCGGGAGCGCTTGGCGGATTTTTAGGAATAGAAGAAAGTAATATGGACAGTTTCGCCGCGGAGTTGGAGGAAATGATCCAAGAGGAAACCGACATTGATGCCAATATCGATGGTGACGCTCTGGAAAAGTTCTTGACCAATAAGAAATTTACCTCTTTTGTTTCTGAAAAGGCAAGCGGATTCATTACCGATACTCTTGAAGGCACAAATGACACCAAAATCACCGAGCGTGAAGTGAGAAAATGGATTGATGAAAATCGTCGCTTGGTTGAAAAAACCTTTGACGTTGAGCTCAGTGACGATGACGTTAAGGAACTTGCTGCATGGATAAATCTTAACGATTCGCTTGAAAATGTCGAAGCTCCTGACTTGGAGGCTTTGATCGGTTTCAATCCGCTCCTTATACAGTTTGCGGTATCGATTGCTGGCATGATAATAATGGTAATTCTGACCGTTGCAATGTTGGTATTACTTATGATCGTTAACAAGCGCAGCGTAAGAGCAGCTTGCGATTGGGCAGCAGCACCGTTGCTGTTGGTTGGTACAGCGTTCTTGATTTTCGGTTTGGCAATAAAGATCCTGCCCGGAATCCTTGGCGGTGTTGTGGGCGATGCAGTTGTTGTTAAGTTGGTAATCGGCAATGCTATTGGCAATCTTATCATCTGGTCACTTGCATTCATAGGCTTGGCAGTAGCTTTGATTGTTACAGCAGTAATTGTAAACGCTATAAAGAAGAAAATAGCGTCTAAAAAGGTGAAAGTATAAAGTTCAACACCTCTGCGGAAAAATCCGTAGAGGTGTTTTTTTGCAAAATTTGACTTTACAGGCTTTGCAAAGTATAATAATAAAAGAAAAAATTGGCAAAGGAGGGTGTGAATGAGCAAGAGTAAGCTCAAAACAAAGAAAACAGTAGACTCTGTCAAAGAGGTACAATCAATTGAAGAAACGCAGACTTTAAAACAGCAACCCCAAAAAATCGAACCCTCTGAGTCGGGAGTATTTAAAAAAATTAAAGGACTAAGCCGTGTTGTCAAGATTTTCACCGTGAGTGGAATAGTGGCGGTTTTTTTGGCTGTAGTATTGATCATTGGTCTGTTTGTCCTTGGTAGACAGGAAGAGGGCACAAACTTTGCTTTCTATATTAAGGACGGACAACTTTATTGCCTTAACATCGGATCCCAGCCGATAAAGGTTACGAAGAATCTGACTGCCGACGATGATGACAACGATATTGACGGTTATATTGCAGAGTTTGGCTATGAATTTTATATAAGCTCCGACAAAATGTTCCTCATTTATGCCGATGAGTATAAAGAAGACCTTGAAACAGGAACAATAAGTTATACACTTTATCACAGAACTTTAAGTGAAAAGTCGCATACAACCGTTAAAATAGACAGTGGCATTACCGATTGGAAGATATCCGAAAGCGATAACAAAATTATTTATAGACAGCAAAATGCCCAAAAGGGTAATTGTTTGAAAATAAGCGATTTTTCCAAGAGCAGTGTTTTGGACTATGGCGTTGAGGACTATTACTTGAACAGGGAAGGATCAGCGGTAGTTTATACAACGCAGTCGGGCGTTAATAGAATAAGCGACGGTCAAAAAACGGTTATTTGTGATAAAGGGGTAGTAGAATTTGTGTCAGATGACCTTGCAACCGTCTACTATTCGTTTGATGATTCGCTCTATAAATGGTCACACAGTGAAACCACCCTTGTTTTAAGTGATGTCGAAATGATATATAAGGTTTATGGGCAAGGAGGAGTGTATTTTTTGCGCGCCGCGAGTACAAAGTGTGCGGCGTCCGATTATATTTACGACGACCTTGCAGCTTCCGATGCCTCGATGGTTTACCCAACCTACCCAAAAGCACCCAACATAAAACACTACAAGACGGAGGAGGACTATCTTGTAGACTTTGAAAAATTCACCTTGGAGTTGACCGAGTACAACCACCAAATTGAACTTTTTAAAGAAAAACAGAGGCGCGATAAACTGCGCAAAAGCATAGAAACTCTGGAAGTAGACCTTACCACTTATACTTTGTATTATTTTGACGGCAAAAAGGAAACCGTTATCTCGCGAGATTTTAACTATACATCGAATTTAACGGTGATTCACGAAACCGTGCCTTTAATTGCTTTTAAGGAATACTCTCGTGATGCTAAAATCAGATTCTCTAATATCGATAGCCTCGGTGATGTCAAATCGGCAATATTGGAGGGCTTTGGCAGTTTGCCTGAATTCAAGGTTGCGTCAAGAGCAAAAGTTTCCGTTGTTTCGCCAAAAGGTCAGGTTGGAAATGTCACATTCGACCAAAATGGCAGAACAATATATTTCATCGATGAGTTCAATCTGCAAACAGGTGTTGGAAACCTTTATTCTTCAAATGTCGATACTGCTACCGGTAAGGTTTTCAGTTACGATGGTGGTGTTGATGCCGAATCGGTTTGTATAAACGGCAGTAACGACATAGTTTACAGCAAGAGTGAAAAGGCGGGGCTTTTAAAGATTCTTTATATAAACGGACAGGCAGTTGCCAAAAATGTTGAAATGAATAATGTCGTGTATTGTAACGATATATCAAGTTATGTTTTTTACACCGACTATAATGTGGAAAAAAGCAAAGGAACGTTGAACATTTATAAGGAAGGTTCGACTCCTAAAACTTTTGCCGATGTGTCGGGATACGGACTGACGACAGAGGGCGACATTATGTATATTTTGGGGTATGACGCCAAAACTTCCAAGGGTGATTTGTATTATTGGAACGGGGAAGAGTCGGTGAAAATTGCCTCGAAAATTTCATGCGCTATAAACTAAAAGTTATTATAAATTTCGCGTGCGTGATGAAATAGCGCACGTGCGTTTAAAGACACAAAAAGATCGAGCGAGCAGGAATGCTTTCTTGGTCTTTTTTCTTTTGTCAATTATATTCAACAGGGATAGTTTTAATAGTGATTTTAAAAGCAAAGTAAAAAGGTTTCTATGGGTGAATTTTAATTCCGCATTTTTTCAAAACAACCGTAAAAGCTATTGATTTTATGCGTAATTGATGATATAATGCTAAATTAGAAATAATGTGGGTAGGTTCGCGAAAAAATATCGATATGCTTATTATCGATATTATCGATACCGATTTTTGCTTTACTTAGAGTTAAAAGCCTTCAATTTGAGTGTGGGAGGTGCGCGTGAATGGAAAATAATTCTATTCCCAAAGCCACTTTGGGCAGGATCCCAAGGTATCTTAATTATCTCAAAGAGTTGTCTTTGGACAAAGTCCCGTACATATCGGCAACCGCAATTTCAAAAGCGTTGAAACTCGGTGAGGTTCAGGTCAGGAAGGATTTGTCGATGGTTAGCGGAGTCGGCAGACCCAGGCTTGGTTATGAAACTGAGGTGTTGATAAGTCAATTAGAGGATTGCTTGGGCTATAATCAGTTGACCTTGGCAGTTTTGGTTGGAGCAGGCAGACTGGGAAGAGCGCTGCTGCAATATGACGAGTTTAAGCATTTCGGTGTAAAAATTACTGCGGCATTTGATTCAAATGAGCAAGCGCTTGGGTTGGATTCGAAAACCGAGATTCTTCCGATGAATCAATTTTCAAAATTTTGCAAAGACCACAATGTTTATCTCGGAATTATTACGGTGGGTGAGGGTTCTGCCCAAGAAGTATGCGATCAGATGATTAAAAGCGGTATCAGGGCTATTTGGAATTTTGCTCCGTGCAAATTGCAGGTTCCAAACGGTATTTTGCTTCAAAATGAAAATTTGGCATTGTCGTTGGCTCATTTGAAGAATCGTTTGTCTCGCAGTCAGCAAATATAAAAAGAATATATGAATTTCAGGAGGAAAAATAAATGAAAGTCACCGTGTGTATCGGCAGTTCTTGCCATATCAAAGGTTCTCGTCAGGTAGTTGAATGTCTGCAAACCCGAATCAGTGAAAATGGACTTGGTGATAAGGTTAAGCTCAGCGGAACTTTCTGCATGGGAAATTGCCAACAAGGTGTTTGCGTTACCGTTGACGATGAATTTCACTCCGTAACGCCGGACACTGTTGAAGAATTCTTCGAAAAAAATATTAAGGCAAAGGCATAAAACTATGATTATTAAGATTTGTGTAGGTAGCTCATGTCACTTGAAAGGCTCTGCCGAAATCGTAGAACTTTTGCAAAAGGCAGTTGAGGAATACAAGTTGGCAGATGAAGTAACCCTTGCGGGCGGTTTCTGTATTGGAAAGTGTAATCGCGAAGGTGTGACTGTGCAGGTCGACGATGACATTCACGTCGGTATTACAAAGGAAAATTTCAAGGACTTCTTGAAGGAGAATGTGTTGGCTAAACTGGGAAAGGAGTAACGGGAAATGCCGAATTGTTTGACACTTAAAAAATCAAACTGTAAGAACTGTTACAAATGTATACGTAATTGTCCCGTTAAAGCCATTCGCTTTTCGGGCAATCAGGCACATATTATCGGAAATGAGTGCATTTTGTGTGGACAGTGTTTTGTTGTCTGTCCGCAAGATGCTAAGGAAATAGTTAATGAAACCGAGAAAGTAAAGGTTTTGTTGCAGAGTGGCGACCCTGTTATCGTCAGCTTGGCACCCTCCTTTATTGCTAATTACGATGGTGCAGGTATCAACACAATGCGTAAAGCGATAAAGCAATTAGGCTTTTATGATGTGGAAGAAACCGCTATTGGCGCAACTATTGTAAAAAATGAGTACGAAAGAATGTTGCGTGAAGAGGAACGCGACGTAATCATTTCTTCTTGCTGCCATTCAATCAACCTCCTGATTCAAAAACATTATCCTGCTGCACTGGAATATTTGGCAGATGTAGTATCTCCGATGCAAGCGCATTGTAAGGATATTAAGAGTCGTTTCCCCAATGCAAAGACGGTTTTCATCGGTCCTTGTGTTGCAAAAAAGGATGAAGCGGAATACTATGACGGCATTGTGGATGCGGTATTGACCTTTGAAGAATTGACTAAGTGGTTAGAAGCAGAACAGATCACTTTGGAGATTGAAGAAGACAACGACGAATGTTCGCGTGCCCGTTTGTTCCCTACGACCGGCGGTGTGTTAAAAACCATGGCTCAGGATATGCCGGGTTATACATATCTTGCGCTGGACGGTGTTGACAACTGCATAGCGGCATTAAAAGACATTATTAGCGGGAATATTCACAAATGCTTTATTGAAATGTCGGCGTGTGTGGGCAGTTGTATTGGCGGTCCGGTTATGGAAAAGTATCATCACACTGAAACTGTACGAGATTATATCGCTATTTCCAATTATGCGGGAGAAAAGGACTTTGAAGTTTCTCAGCCAAAGGCGATAGAAATCAAAAAGCATTTCGAACATATCGAACAACGCTCACAAAAGCCTTCTGATATGGAAATTATGAATATCCTTCGTCAGATGGGCAAATTCAAGCCGTCACAGGAACTTAATTGCGGTTCTTGCGGTTATAACACCTGCCGTGAAAAAGCGGTTGCTATAATTCAAGGCAAAGCAGAGATTTCGATGTGTTTACCTTTCTTGAAGGACAAGGCTGAAAATTTCTCGGATATTATTGTTAACAATACTCCCAATGGACTTATTGTTCTAAATGAGCAGTTGGAGGTTCAGCAGATTAACAAGGCTGCACGCGGAATAATGAATATCCGTTCAGCGAGTGACGTTCTCGGTGATCAGGTCGTTCGTATTCTTGACCCTAAGATATTTATGGATGTCTTGAAAACCGGTCGCAACGTGTGCGACGAGCGAGTGTATCTTGCTGAGTATAAACGTTTTGTTGAGCAGTCTGTCATTTATGATAAGGATTCACACTTGTTGGTCACAATTATGCGTGACGTAACTGATGAACAAAACGAGCGTGAAAAGAAGGAAAAAATAAGTCGTCAGACCATAGAGGTTGCCGATAAGGTTGTTGATAAGCAAATGCGCATCGTTCAGGAGATCGCATCGCTTCTCGGTGAAACCGCGGCGGAAACCAAGATTGCTCTTGCAAAATTAAAGGAGTCAATCCAAGATGAATGATTTATGTGCTGATATCGGATATAAAAGTATAAATCATTACGGTGAGCAACTCTGTGGTGACCACGTTGACATTGTAGAACCGAGCGATGACTCCACGGTCATTGTATTGTCTGACGGTCTTGGAAGCGGTGTTAAAGCAAGTATACTTTCTACATTGACTTCCAAAATAATTTCAACAATGTTGGCTGAGGGGCTTGATTTGGAAGAATGTGTTGAAACCATTGCTGCGACTCTTCCTGTTTGTTCGATTCGCGGTGTGGCTTATTCCACATTCACAATAATTCACCTCAAAAACAATCAAACAGCTGAGCTTATTCAGTATGATAATCCTCATGCCATTGTTATCCGCAATGAAGAGGTTTGGGACTATCCCAAAACCGAGATGAATATCGGTGGCAAAAAAATCTATAAGTCGGTTATAAAATTACAGGAAAATGATATTTTTGTTGCCATGAGTGATGGATGTCCTCACGCAGGAATAGGTACGGCTTATAATTTCGGTTGGAAACGCGAGGAGATTGCCTCTTTTATGGAGTCGCTTTCACACTGCGGATATACAGCTAAAACCTTGTCAACAATGCTTGTGGATGAGTGCAATAAGCTTTACGGTCAAAAACCGGGGGACGATGCCACTGCTTGTGTTGTGCGTATCAGAAAAAGGGAGCCTATGAATATGCTCTTTGGCCCTCCGTCAAACCGTGATGATGCTGACCGCATGATGTCCCTTTTCTTCTCTAAGGAGGGCAAGCATATAATCTGCGGAGGAACCACATCTTCTATTGCTGCTAAGTTCTTGCGTAAGCCTTTAAAAGCGAGCCTTGACTTTGAAATGAGTGATGTTCCGCCGATAGCGGAAATCGAGGGAGTAGATCTCGTTACCGAAGGCGTTATCACTGTAAACAAGGTGCTCGAATACGCTAAGGATTATTTGGACGAAAACAATCATTATGAGCATTGGAGTTTCAAACGTGACGGTGCATCTCTTATTTGCCGGTTACTGTTTGAGGAAGCAACTGACATCAACTTTTATGTGGGTAGAGCAGTAAACCCTGCACATCAAAACCCTGACTTGCCTATCAATTTTAATATTAAAATGAATTTGGTTGAGGAATTGTCCAAATGCCTCAAAAAAATGGGAAAGAAGATAAAAGTGAGTTATTTCTAAGGAGAATAGGGTATGCGAAAGTTTGATACAAAGGTTCAACACCTAAAATACAAAGTTCTGCGCGAGGTCGCGCGGCAGGCTTGGAACGACACTCTTTTACAGAATGTTATGGACATTCCTAAAACAATTGTGCCGGGTAAAACCTCAACAATGCGTTGTTGTGTTTATAAAGAACGTGCTATACTCGGTGAGCGCGTCAAGATTGCTATGGGCGGCGATAAGGATAACCCCAATGTCATCGAGGTTATAGACATTGCTTGTGATGAGTGCCCGTCAGCAGGATACGTTGTGACGGAATCGTGCCGAGGATGTCTTGCACACCGTTGCGAAGATGTTTGCAAAAGGGGTGCAATCACATTTGATGCCAACCACGTTGCACATATTGATAAATCAAAGTGCGTAGATTGCGGACAGTGTGCTAAGGTTTGTCCGTTTTCTGCAATAATAAACCGCAAAAGACCTTGTCAAAATGCCTGCAAAGTAAAGGCAATCTCTATCAATGACGACAATGCTGCCGCTATTGATAACAATAAGTGTATACAATGCGGTGCTTGCGTTTACCAGTGCCCGTTCGGAGCCATTACAGATAAGTCATACATACTTGATGTTATTGATTTGATAAAAAATAGTGAGAATAACACCAAATATAAAGTTTATGCGGTGGTTGCTCCTTCTATTTCGAGTCAGTTTACGTATGCGAAACTTGGGCAGGTCATCTCTGGCCTTAAAGAACTTGGGTTCTTTACGGTCATTGAAGCGGCTCTTGGCGCCGATATGGTAGCCCAGGAAGAATCCAAGGAACTTGCTGAAAAGGGTTTCTTAACAAGTTCGTGTTGTCCTGCTTTTGTGCAATATATTGAATCCGCATTTCCGGATTTGTTGCCGTTGGTATCGCACAACCTTTCGCCTATGGCAACACTTGCAAAGTATATAAAGGAAATTGATGAAAATTCAAAGGTAGTGTTCGTGGGTCCTTGCACAGCTAAAAAAGCCGAGGCACAGCTTGAAAAAGTGAAACCGTACGTAGATGCGGTTATGACCTTTGAAGAACTGCAAGCACTGTATGACAGTAAGGATATTGATATTACAACATTAGGTGAAGATGTGTTGGATAACGCTTCTTACTTTGGCAGAATTTTCGCCCGTTCAGGTGGACTTTCGGATGCAGTAGCACAGGGACTTAAAGAGCAGAATATTGACTTCTTGCTGAAAGCGGTTGCTTGTGACGGTATTGAAGAGTGTCGAACAGCTTTGCTTAAAAAGAGTAAAAATGTGCTGGATGCTAATTTTATCGAAGGTATGGCTTGCGTTGGTGGTTGCATCGGCGGTGCCGGATGCCTTACTCATGGTGAGAAAAATAAGGCAGAAGTCGATAAGTATGGCAGAGAAGCTCTTGAAAAGACAATTTCGGATGCAATATCCGTATTAAAATAAAGGGAATTTGAAAGGTGGAAAATTATTATGAATAAGATTACAGTCATTGGTTCAGGAAATGTTGGTTCCACAATTGCGTATACGCTCACAATTATGGGAATCGCTTCTGAGATTGTTATGATTGACGTCAATGAGGAAAAATCCCTTGGCGAAGCGCTTGATATAAGACAGGGCGTTTCTTTTTGCAGTCCTACTGCTGTTTATGCCGGCTCTTATTCTGACGCTGCTGGTTCTGACATCGTTGTTATTACTTCGGGTATGGCAAGAAAACCCGGTCAGTCAAGACTTGACCTTGCGCAAGCCAATGTTAACATTATAAAGAGTATTGCTGATAAAATTGTTCCCGTTGCTCCTGATGCTACATATGTAATCGTAAGCAATCCAGTTGACGTTTTGACTTATGTTTTCTTGAAACACACAGGACTTCCCAAGGAACGAGTTATCGGTTCGGGTACGGTTCTTGATACAGCAAGACTTCGTTCAAGAATTTCAGAATACTATTCCGTAAACCAAAAGAATGTGCATGCTTATGTTCTTGGTGAACACGGTGATAGTTCTTTCGTGCCTTGGTCTATCGCAAATATTTCTAACGTTCCGGTTGAAAGCTTTAAAGATGCTATCTTGACCGGCGAAGAATATCCTGAATTTATAAAGGATGAAGTAGAAGAGTATATGCGTAAATCAGGCGCAAGAATTATTCAGCGCAAGGGTGCGACATTCTACGCAGTATCTATTTCTGTTTGCCATATTTGCAAATGTATTTTAAGCGGTATTGATACAACTCTTACAGTATCTACACTGTTAAACGGCGAATATGGAATCGATGATGTATGTTTAAGTCTTCTCAATGTTGTTGGTGACAAGGGCGCACACGCCAAGATTATGCTTCCTCTTACTGACGAGGAAATGGCTGCTCTCCACAATAGTGCGAAGGTCTTAAAAGATTTAATTGCAAGTCTTAATATATAAAAAAGGGGATATAAAAAATGGATTATCGTATTGAACATGACTCTATGGGCGAGGTAAAGGTGCCTGCTGATAAACTTTGGGCTGCACAAACACAAAGAAGCCACGAAAACTTTGAAATCGGTGTAGGAATTGAAACTATGCCCGCAGAGATTATTCACGCTTTTGGTGTTCTTAAAAAGGCTGCTGCTATCACTAACCACGCATTGCGTCCTGAAAAGATGACCGAGGAAAAATTGGAAGCTATAAAAAAAGCCTGCGATGAGATTATGGCAGGCAAACTCAACGACAATTTCCCGCTCGTTGTTTGGCAGACCGGTTCGGGTACTCAGTCAAATATGAACTCTAACGAGGTTATTGCTAACCGCGGAAATCAGATTTTGGGCAAGACTCTCTTGCATCCAAATGATGATGTAAATATGAGCCAGTCGTCTAACGACACATTCCCTACTGCTATGCATATTGCCGCAGTTTTGGTTTTGGAAAACAAGCTCATTCCTGCGGTTGAAGAATTGATTGGAACCTTCAAGAGACTTGAAGCTGAAAACGAAGGCATCGTTAAGAGTGGTAGAACCCATCTTCAAGATGCTACACCTATCAAATTCAGTCAGGAGATAAGCGGTTGGCGTTCAAGCCTTGAAAAAGATGTTGAGCTTATTAAGCGTTCAATAGAGCCTCTTTATGAGCTTGCTTTGGGCGGCACAGCTGTTGGTACAGGTCTTAACGCTCCTGCGACATTTGATTCAAAGGTTGCAACAGAAGTTGGCAACATTACAAACAAACCTTTCGTTACCGCTTCCAATAAGTTCCATGCTTTAACATCTAAGGATGAACTTGTTTTTGCCCACGGTGCAATTAAAGCACTTGCTGCTGATATGATGAAGATTGCAAACGACGTTCGTTGGTTGGCTTCCGGATCCAGAGACGGTCTTGGCGAAATCTTTATCCCCGAAAATGAACCCGGTTCTTCGATTATGCCCGGCAAGGTTAATCCTACCCAGTGTGAAGCAGTAACTATGGTTGCTGTTCAGGTTATGGGTAACGATGTAGCTATCGGTATGGCGGCTTCTCAGGGTAACTTTGAATTGAATGTATTTATGCCCGTTTGCATTTACAACTTCTTGCAGTCAGCTCGCCTTTTGGCAGAAGCTATTGTATCTTTCAACAAGAATTGTGCAGTTGGTATCAAGGCAAACAAGGAAAAGATGCATCACAATCTTCACAATTCCTTGATGCTTGTTACTGCTCTTAATCCGTACATTGGTTACGAAAATGCTGCTAAGACTGCTAAAAAGGCCTTTAAGGACAATATTTCGCTTAAAGAAGCTTGTGTTGAGCTTGGTTTCTTAACGGCAGAAAAATTCGATGAAGTGTTCCATCCGGAAGAAATGGTTTGATTTAGAGGTATAAAAAATGAAGGTTAGTTATTTTCCCGGCTGTACCCTTAAAAACAAAGCAAAAGATTTAGATTTGTATGCTTACAAATCTGCTGAGGCTTTGGGGGTTACGCTTGAAGAAATTGAAAACTGGCAATGCTGCGGCGGAGTGTTTACAACGGCAAAGAATGAAATTGCAACAAAACTTTCATCAGTTCGTGCTTTGAAAGAGGCTTCTAAAAAAGAACAGCCGCTTGTAACAGTATGCTCAGCTTGTCACAATGTTATAAAGCAAACGAATTATGTTATGCAAAATGATAAGGAGTTTTCCGATAAGGTGAACCGCTATATGAATGAAGACGGCGGTTATTTCGGTGAGGCTGAGGTTTATCATTATCTTGAAATGTTGCGTGATTTGGTTGGATTTGATACCTTGAAAGAAAAGGTTGTAAATCAGCTTAAAGGCAAGAAAATTGCTGCATATTACGGCTGCCTTTTGTTAAGACCGAATAGCGTTATGAAGATGGATGACCCTGAAAATCCCAGCATTATGGAGGACTTTATAAAAGCGCTTGGCGCAGAGCCTGTTATCTATGCTAAACGTAACGAGTGTTGCGGAGGATATGTAAGTGTCGAAAGTCCCGAACTCGCCAAAAAGAACAGTGTTTCTATCATAAACAACGCCAAGTCACAAGGCGCTGAAATGATTGTTACTGCTTGTCCTTTGTGCAAGTACAATCTTGTGAAAAACGGCGCGGATATTCCGGTTGTTTATTTTACGGAGCTTTTGGCTGAGGCTCTTGGTGTAAAGGAGGATACAAATGAATAATAAGTATCTTCGCGAGGAGTTGATCCGCCAAAGCGGAGTAAACCCCAAAAAATGTATGAAATGCGGAAAATGTTCTGCAACCTGTCCCGCTTATGATGAGATGGAGTATCATCCCCATCAGTTTGTAAGTATGGTTGAGTCGGGTGACATAGAGCCGCTTTTAAAGTCAGAATCTTTGTATAAGTGCTTGTCCTGTTTTGCTTGTATCGACAGATGCCCAAGAGGTGTTGAACCTGCAAAATTAGTGGAATCGGTACGCCTTAGCGTAATCAGAAAACAGGGCGAAAACAGAATGACTGCCGATGCAGTGCCTGCACTTCTTGATGAAGATGTTCCGCAGCAGCTTCTTGTCAGCGCATTCAGAAAATACAGTAAGTAAGGAGGAAAAGGCAAATGCAAAGAGTTGGTGTTTTTGTATGTTGGTGTGGCAGTAATATTGCAGGAACAGTTGATGTTCAAGCAGTATCTGAAGCCTTGAAAAACGAACCCGGTGTCGTCTTTTCCACCAATTATCAGTATATGTGTTCCCAAGCAGGTCAGGATATGATCATAAATGCCGTCAAGGAACACAAA
This sequence comes from Acutalibacteraceae bacterium, assembly GCA_045647525.1. Lineage (GTDB taxonomy): Bacteria > Bacillota > Clostridia > Oscillospirales > Acutalibacteraceae > UMGS172. Next base: position 47,555 of record JAZRMK010000044.1, on the reverse strand, counting down.
CTTACAGGTATAGTAGTGTGTTCTTGCTCTCCGAGAATGCACGAGGCTACTTTCCGCAAAACTGCGGCAGCAGCAGGAATCAATCCGTATATGGTTGAAATCGCGAACATTCGTGAGCAGTGTTCTTGGGTACATAAGGATATCCCCACAGGTACCGAAAAGGCTATTATTTTGGGTAAAGCAGCGGTTGCAAAGGTTAATTTAAATGCTCCGCTTACTCCCGGTGAATCCCCGGTAACCAAGCGAGCTTTGGTTATTGGCGGCGGTATTGCAGGCATTCAAACTGCACTTGATATCGCTGACGCAGGATTCCCCGTAGATATAGTTGAAAAGAAACCTACTATCGGCGGCAAAATGGCACAGTTGGATAAGACTTTCCCGACACTTGACTGTGCGGCTTGTATTTTGACTCCTAAAATGGTTGACGTTGCACAAAATGATAAGATTCGCATTTTCTCTTATAGTGAAGTGTCAGAAATCAAAGGATTTGTGGGCAATTTTAACGTAACCATTAAAAAGAATGCAAGATACGTTAAGGAAGATATTTGTACAGGTTGTGGCGCTTGTGTTGAAAAGTGTCCGATGAAGAAAATTCCGAATGAATTTAACTTGGGTATGGACAACCGCACAGCTATATACATTCCGTTTGCACAGGCAGTGCCGAAGGTTGCTACCATCGATCCTAATGCATGTAATATGCTTAAAAACGGCAAATGCGGTGTGTGTGCAAGAGTGTGTGCCGCGGGTGCTATTGATTACACTCAGAAGGATGAGTATATTGAGGAAAAATACGGTGCTATCGTTGTAGCAACCGGATTCAACCCCATTAGTATGGAAAAATTCGATGAATTTGCTTACAACCAGTCCAAAGATGTCATCACTTCTTTGGAGTTTGAACGTCTTACCAACGCTGCCGGTCCTACCGCAGGTCATTTGGAAAGACCTTCTGACGGCAAATCACCAAAAACGATCGTTTTTGTTCAGTGCGTAGGTTCTCGTTGCGATTCTTGCGCTGAAAAGGGTAAGGAATATTGTTCGAAGATTTGTTGTATGTACACAGCAAAGCACGCAATGTTGGTTCGCGACAAGTATCCTGAAACCGAGGTTTATGTATTCTATATTGATGTCAGAACTCCGGGTAAAAATTTCGATGAATTCTATCGCCGTGCGGTTGAGGAGTACGGAGTTAAATATGTAAAGGGTATGGTCGGCAAGGTAACGCCCGAAGGCGATAAACTCAAAGTTCAGGCTTCTGACCTTATTGCTAACAAGCAACTTCATATCGATGCAGATTTGGTTGTTTTGGCAGCCGCTATCGAACCCGACAAATCGGCTCGTCCTCTCGCTACTATGCTTACCGCAAGTATGGATACCAATGACTTCTTTACCGAAGCCCATCCTAAGCTTCGTCCCGTAGAGAGCCCCACCGCAGGTGTGTTCCTGTCGGGAGCTTGCCAAGGACCTAAGGATATTCCCGAAACCGTATCGCAAGCGGGCGCGGCGGCTTCAAAGGTTATCGGCTTACTTGCAAAAGATAAGTTGACAGGTAACCCTTGCGTTGCTAACTCTAACGAACTTATGTGTAACGGTTGTTCTTCTTGCGCAAACGTATGTCCTTATGGTGCTATTACCTATGAAGACAAAGAGTTCCGTATGCCTGATAGAACTACTAAGATTAGAAGAGTTGCATCGGTCAATCCTGCGGTTTGTCAGGGTTGCGGTGCTTGTACCGTTGCTTGTCCGTCGGGTGCTATGGACTTGAAGGGATTTGCAAACTTACAAATTATGGCGGAGGTTGACGCAATATGCAAGTAAATGAATATAAGCCTTTAATCGTTGCATTTTGCTGCAACTGGTGTTCTTATGCAGGTGCTGACCTTGCGGGTAACAACCGCTTGGCATATCCTGCTGATGTAAAAATTATTCGCGTTCCGTGTTCTTGCCGTGTAAACCCAATGTTTATTTTACGTGCATTTCAGCGCGGTGCGGATGGTGTAATTATCTGTGGTTGCCACCCCGGTGACTGCCACTATACTTCGGGCAACTATTATACCCGTCGTCGTATGGCTGCGCTCTTTTCAATGTTGGATTTTCTTGGCATTGAGAAAGAACGTACCCGTGTTGAGTGGGTATCGGCAGCTGAAGGTGCAAAGTTTGCTGCAACAATGAACGACTTTGTTGCAACTGTAACAGCACTTGGAGAAAACAAAAGATTGGAGGATTTGAGATGCAAAAAATAACACGTGATCAATTACTTGCCAAAGCATCGGAACTCCTTTCAAACGGAACTGTCAGCCAGGTTTTAGGTTGGAAAAAGGGTGAGTTTGACTATGACGTAACACCCGCTGTTTTCCATTCGGCAGAAGAACTCAATGATGGATTCGTGTTTAATGATTTCTGCGGTGCGAACTTTGCAAAATATTTGGTTTCCAAAACACAAAAATCGGAAGGCAAAATTCTGGTCTTCTTAAAACCGTGTGATACATACAGCTTTAATCAGTTGCTCACTGAGCACCGTTTCGATAGAGAAAAGGTTTATGCTGTTGGTATTCCTTGCGAAGGCATGGCGGATATTTCAAAGATTAAAGCAATTAGTGGTGACGGAATCGCATCTATTGATGCCGACGGTGACGATCTTGTTGTTGCCACTTTGTATGATGACCAACCTGTTCGTGTTGAAGCAAAAAAAGTTCTTGCTGAACGTTGTGTAAACTGCAAGAGCAAGAAACATGTTGCTTATGATGAGTTGTTGGGTGAAGACGGTGATGTTATTGAGTCTAACCGTTTCGACGAAGTCGCACGTCTTGAAGCAATGACGGCTGACGAGCGCTTTGCATTCTGGCAAAATGAACTTTCGCGTTGTATCCGTTGCAACGCCTGCCGTGATGCTTGTCCTGCTTGTACTTGCGAAAAATGTGTTTTCGACAATCCTAACTCAGGTGTTGAAAATAAGTCGCCTGCAAATGAATTTGAGGAAAAATTATTCCACATTATCAGAGCATATCACGTTGCCGGTCGTTGTACCGACTGTGGCGAATGTTCCAGAGTGTGCCCTCAAAATATTCCGTTGCACCTTTTGAACCGCAAATTTATTAAAGATATGAACGAGTTCTATGGTGAATATCAAGCAGGTGCCGAAGTAGGTTCACGAGCACCGCTGGTGAACTACACCACCGAAGATTTGGAACCCGGTGAAGTTTTTGATAGGGGGGATAACAATGCGTAAATGTTCTCTTGAAAAAATGAACCAAATCTTTGCCTTGATCTCAAAAGATGCAGCATTGTATCTTCCTGTGGATCAGACCGATGGCAGTGCTGCTTATAAGAAGTGGAATGAAGGTACTGCTTGGAGTGAAGCTCTTAATACAGTAAGAAGCCCGAAGGATTTCTTCTTCCCGCAAACCGAGGATTTGATGAAGTTCAAGACCGAAGGCAAGGCTATTGAAATTGAAGATATCCGAACCGAGTCGGAAGATTTTGTTGTGTTCAGTGTTCGTGCTTGTGATGTAAAGAGTTTTGACATTCTTGACCGTGTATTTTTGACCGAACCTGTGGACAGTTTTTATGCCACAAGAAGAAACCATGGAGTTATCGTGTCTTTGGCTTGCACTCGACCGGTAGAAACCTGTTTTTGTAAAACTTTCGGCATTGACCCTGCAACTCCTGCGGGTGATATTTCCGCTTGGAAAACCGAAACCGAAATTTATTTCGAAGCAAATACTGAAAAGGGAAAAGCTCTTTTGGAAAAAATCTCTGATTTGACCGAAGAGTGTGATGACACCGTAGTCGCTCAGCAAAAGGCAAAGATAGATGCAGTTATGGACAAACTTCCCCTTAAAGATCTTACAACTGATGCGTTTGGTGGCGGCAAAACCGGTGAACTCTTTAATGCACCTGAGTGGGATGAACTCTCGCAGGCTTGCCTTGGTTGTGGTACATGCACTTTTGTATGTCCCACTTGCCAATGCTATGATATTAAAGATTTTAATACAGGCAACGGTGTAGTGAGATTCAGATGTTGGGATTCTTGTATGTACTCCGACTTCACTAAGATGGCTCACGGTAACAACCGTCTTACTCAAAAGGAACGTTTCCGTCAGAGATTTATGCACAAATTGGTGTATTATCCCGAAAACAACGACGGTCTGTTCAGTTGTGTAGGTTGCGGACGTTGTCTTGCAAAGTGTCCTATTTCTATGAATATCGTAAAAGTAATGAAAAAGATTGGAGGAAACAAGAGTGAATAACGTGAACGAAACTTTAATTCCGAAGATCGGCGTCATTACCGATGTGCGTATTGATACACCTGATATCAAAACATTCAGGGTTGTTACTCCCGACGGCAAAAAGGCTTTCGACCATAGACCCGGTCAGTGTGCAATGCTTTCTATACCCGGTGTTGGCGAAGCAATGTTTTCTATAACTTCATCACCTACTAATGAGGAATTTATGGAGTTTTCTATAAAGAAGTGCGGTTGTGTTACCGACTGGTTGCATCAAGCAGAGGTTGGTCAGCAAATCACTATCCGCGGTCCTTATGGCAAACCGTTCCCCGTAGATGATGTTTTTGCAGGAAAAGATCTGTTGTTTATCGCCGGCGGTGTTGGTTTGGCACCTTTGCGTTCGGTTATAAACTATTGTCGTCATTATCGTGATCGCTATGGAAAAATCGATATTGTATATGGCTCGCGTAGTAAGGATGACCTCCTGGACTATCAAGAAATTATTGAAGAATGGGCAAACGATGACGGTGTAAATGTACATTTGACTATTGACAATGCCCAAGAAGGCTGGGACGGACACGTTGGTTTTGTTCCGAACTATGTAAAAGAGCTTGGATTCGATACCAACAAAGTAGCCGTTTTGTGCGGACCTCCCATTATGATTAAATTTACATTAGATGGGCTTTGCAACATTGGATTTGATAAGACTAATGTCTATACAACACTTGAACTTCGTATGAAGTGCGGTGTTGGAAAATGCGGTAGATGCAACGTTGGTGCAAAATATGTTTGCAAAGACGGTCCGGTCTTCCGTTGCGATGAACTTGATGAACTTCCCAGTGAGTATTAAAGGAGAAAAAATATGGAAAAAATGGTAAATATTTACCTTTACGGTAAAAAATACGAGGTTCCTTCAAGCCTCACCATTATGAATGCCATGGAATATGCCGGTTATCAGCTCGTTCGTGGTGTTGGATGCCGTTGCGGATTTTGCGGCGCTTGCGCAACAATATACCGTATAAAAGGTCAGCAGGAACTTAAAACCTGTCTTGCTTGTCAGACTAAGGTTGAGGACAATATGTATATTGCAACTCTTCCTTTCTTCCCGTTGGTTAAAAAGCCTTATGAAATTGAGAATGTTAAGCCTACCGAGCAGATTATGATGCAGCTTTACCCTGAAATTTATGCTTGCATCGGCTGTAACGCTTGTACCAAGGCTTGCACTCAGGAACTTAATGTTATGCAATATATTGCTTACGCTCAAAGAGGCGATTTTGAAAAGTGCGCCGAGGAATCTTTTGACTGCGTAATGTGTGGCGTTTGCTCATCTCGTTGTCCCGCCGGCATTTCACATCCTCAGGTAGGTCTCTTGGCAAGACGTCTTAACGGTAAGTATCTTGCTCCTGAAACTCAGCACCTTTTAGAGCGTGTTGCTGAGATTGAAAATGGCGGTTGCGAAGCAGATCTTGAAGATATTATGAAGAAGACTGCTGAGGAACTCAAAGAAATGTACAACAATCGTGATTTTGAGAAATAAGGAGGTGCGATGATATGTATACTAAGGAACAGTTAGAATCCATAAAAAAGGTAGAGGCAACCCGTGAGGAACGTCTTAAACAGATTCTCGCAGGCAATCATCCCAGACGTATGACTGCCGAAGAAAAGGATCAGGTTTTACTTGAAAACCATCCTGACCACATAAAATCGCAGTTCGCTGAGCTTAAAATCGGCCCCAACAAAGGTGAATCGGTACCTCTTGAACTTGCGGAAACATTGCAGGCAAATCCGAGAATCAATCCCAGCGATGTCGATCTTACCAAGTTTGACTATGATGTCGACGTTCTTGTTATCGGCGGCGGTGGCGCAGGTTCTGCGGCTGCAATTATGGCTCACGAAAACGGCGCAAACGTTATGATCGTAACTAAGCTTCGCCACGGTGATGCTAACACGATGATGGCCGAAGGCGGTATTCAGGCTGCCGATAAGGCTAACGATAGCCCCGCTCAGCATTATCTTGATGTTATGGGCGGAGGTCACTTCAAGAATGTACCCGAACTTGTATACAAGTTGGTAAACGATGCTCCTGTTTGTATCAAATGGCTTAACGACCTCGGTGTTATGTTTGATAAGGAAGCCGACGGCACAATGGTGACCACCCACGGCGGCGGTACTTCCAGAAAGCGTATGCACGCTTGCAAGGACTATTCCGGCGCTGAAATTATGAGAGTTTTGCGTGACGAGGTTCAAAATCGTCAGATTCCTGTTGTTGATTTTACCTCTGCCATCGAAATTATTAAGGACGAAAACGGCAAGGCTGCCGGTGCCGTTCTTATGAATATGGAAACCAAGGAATTGCTCGTAGCACGTGCTAAAACCGTTATTATCGCCACCGGCGGTGCAGGTCGTATGCATTATCAGGGATTCCCGACTTCTAACCATTACGGCGCAACAGCTGACGGTCTTGTTATGGCTTACCGCGCAGGTGCACCGTTGCTCTACGCATACACTTTGCAGTATCACCCCACAGGTGCCGCATATCCTTCACAGATATTTGGTGCATTGGTTACCGAAAAAGTGCGTTCTATTGGCGCTCAGCTTATTAACTGTGACGGTGAGGCATTTATGTATCCTCTTGGAACTCGTGACGTTTGTGCTTCAACCGTTATTAGAGAGTGCCGCAAAGGTAAGGGTGTTGATACCTTTAACGGTGGTCAGGGAATTTGGCTTGATTCTCCGATGATCGATATGATTCACGGTGAAGGCACTATTGAAAAGAGAATTCCTGCTATGATGCGTATGTACCTCAAATATGGTATCGATATGCGTAAGCAACCCATTCTTATTTATCCCACACTTCATTACCAAAACGGTGGTATTAAGATTGCAGCTAACGGTATGTCTGATGTTGAAAACTTGTTTGTAGCAGGTGAAGCAGTAGGCGGAATCCACGGTGAAAACAGACTTATGGGTAACTCGTTGCTCGATATTATCGTATTTGGACGTAATGCAGGTGTCAACGCAGCTGCGGTTGCTAAAAATACTAAGGTTAGTGATAAACTTAACCTCGACCATGTTGATAGCTTTAAGAAGGAAATGGCTGACGCAGGCATCGAAACTGATAAAGTTTCTCCCAAACTCCTTCCTAACTACACTGTTCAAAAGGACTTTTAAGGGGGAAACAAATCGTGAAGTTTTTTGATGGGGTAATTTCCATTAGCGACATTTATACGTTGTTATTCGTGGTGTTTGGTGTTCTGCTTGTAGGTTACGCTTTGGGCAGAATCACCATTAAGGGTGTTTCCCTCGGTGATGCAGGTGTGTTTATTATCGCACTGCTTCTCGGCGCACTATGTTTTAGTATGACAGGTGATGGACTCGTTTTTGATCTTTCGGCAAAACCTTATAATTACACTCCTGCGATGAAACTAATCGAGGGTTTGGGCTTGGTTTTGTTTGTCACATCGGTCGGTTACATAGCAGGCCCGAAATTCTTTGGTAACTTTAAAAAGAATTTCAAGTCATACGTTTTGTTGGGTCTGATTATTATTTTGGCAGGCGGTCTTGCCGCCGCTGGTTGCATCTGGGCAGGTGAGTTCTTGGGCTATGGTGCTACCATCAAAGATCAAGACGGATTTGTAGCAATGATTGTAGGTTTGCTTTCAGGTTCCTTGACATCTACACCTGCATTTTCAGCTGCAAAGGCAACAGTTGACCCTGCCTATGAGGGCTTGGTATCTGTTGGACACGGTATTGCTTATATCTTCGGCGTTGTGGGTGTTGTTTTGTTTGTACAGCTTATCCCCAAACTCACCAAGGCGAATATGGAAGAAGAACGTGCAAAGTTGCAGATTAAATCAGAAAAAGAAGAGAAAAAGGGTGTTAAAAAACTCTTTGAAATCGACCATATGGGCGTAGCAGGTTTCTCTTTGGCTGCAATTTTAGGTGTGTTTATAGGCAATATCAAGATCCCTCTGACCTCTGAGGGTCTTTCCGGCACATGTTTCTCCTTGACTGCAACAGGCGGTTGCTTGCTGATGAGCTTGATTTTGGGTCATTTCGGTAAAATCGGTGCTGTTAGTATTATGCCTGCTCAAAGCACATTGAAATTGTTCCGTGAATTAGGTTTGGTATTGTTCCTTGTTGGCGCAGGTATCCCTGGTGGTGCGGAATTCGTGGCAAACTTCGACCCGATGTATTTTGTATATGGCGTGGTAATGACCATTGTTCCTATGGTGTTGGGCTACATATTCGCAAAATATGTATTGAAGTTGAGCTTGTTGAACAGCCTCGGTTCTCTTACCGGCGGTATGACAAGTACACCCGCTTTGGGCACACTTATCGGTGTTTCAGGAACAGAGGATGTAGCGGCTGCCTACGCGGCTACATATCCTATCGCACTTATTGCGGTTGTGCTGGTGTCTCAGTTCTTAATAATTTTATTTTAAATAAAACCAATGTTGCTTTGATTTGATAAAACATAGATGCGGAAACTTTCGGCTGAATATCGTCAAGTGTTTTTATGTTTTTGAAATTTTTAAGTCAACTAAAAAAAGGCTACAAGGATAATTCCTTGTAGCCTTTTTATTTGGCAAATAATTTATTTGTTGCTGAAATTTAATGCCTTGGGGTTGAACTAAAAATACTATGTAATTGGCATTTTAATTTGTTAGGTTACATTGCGAAAGGATCCCAGAACAACTGGGTATTGTTGGGAATAAGGTCGGGGTAAGAATCCATAATAAAGTCGTACTCGGTGACCTCGCCGTTTATAAGCCATGTTTGTGGGGTATTGTTCCATGTCCAATCAAGCGGTTCTGCAACATCGGTCTGAACCGAGTTTCGTTTAAACGCTTCGATGAGATCTTTTCTCATTTCCTCGGTCACGGCTTCGGGTTGGAGAGATACGAACAACGGCGAACCACTCTTTGCTAAAAGGTCAAGCCACTGCTTGTTCAATTTCCAATCGATATACTGCCTTAAAACGCCAACGCAGTCTGCATCGACCTTGTAGAAGGCGTTGTTCTGGCACAAACGGAAAGCCAATGAGTTGATACCCAACGCTCTTGTTCGGCTCCATCTCTTGCCGCTGGTATCATCACCGGTACGCTGAATTTCAACAAGACCTGCTGCAAGGTGGGAAATTGTATTGCAACCGATAATAATAACGTCACCCAACTCTTCACGGATAAGTTTATAGAAGTCGAGGACTATCTCAGCGCTTGTTTTGGTTTTGTCATAGAAAGCCCAATTCTTTTTGTTAGTGATAAGTCCGTTTAGAGAATAACCAAAATCACCGAACATATCGAATGTGGAAAAATCGTGCTTCACGAGTTCGAAGCCCCAGCCTTTGATCCTTCTCAAAATATCGCGGAGATATTCTTTAACTTCGGGGTGCGACGGGTCAAGACCTTTTTCGTCGGGACGGTTGATAAGCCAATCGGGGTGATTTTCTCTTGCTTCCTTGTCAAGCAAAGGTCTGAACCAGATGCCCGGCTTTACGCCCAAAGCCTTGAAGTTATCGGCTACCTTTTTCATATCGCCGTAAGCTTCGTTAGCAACCCACGGACCGTCACAACTATTGGGCTGCCAACCGTCGTCGATAACCATGAATGGTTTATTTTTATTCTGGCCTGCAAGCTCGGCAATAAGTTTTGCGTCGGTCATAATTTTGTCATAAGAACTCTTACCGTATGCATAATACCAGTTGTTACTGCCGTATACGGGCTCCTTGGGTAAAATGGGGTTAGGAGACATTATCTTGCAGAAGTCGCAAGCTGCGGCAAATTCCTTGGTGTCGGGATATTCTTTACAAACAAAGGAAGCAGCATTCAATGTTCTGCCGTTTAAAGCAACACCTTCATCGCCGCAACGAACATCGACCCAAGCGGTAATACCAGATGCATCGTGTTGGAATGAAACGAAACTGTTAGGCTGGACCATTACACCGTAACAAGCGGTATCCTTGCCGTTGGACGCAATAAAATACCAAGGCATAAAGATTTCGCCGTTTAAAGAATGCCAACCCATATCACTGTAACCGCGTTCCCATTTATCACCCATAATACGAGTGGGTTCGGTTACCTTACCATTCCAGCGAAGAACGATGAACTTAGGTTTTGACTCTTTTGCGGTAACGGAAAGTTCCAATTTATCGCCGTTTAATTTTGTTTCGGCAACGGCGTCGGCATTGGCACCTTGACATATAACTTGAATATCATCAGGCTGTCTTAATATATTTATCATTTTTTTGCCTCCTTTTAGTTGTTCTGTGGGTGAATATGAGTTATAATTTAAAATGCACAGAAACAACTGTAAAACCTGAGTTTATTATAAACTTTGCGTATCGTTTAGTCAAGGCAATATTGGTAGAATTTTACCGTATAGACCATAATATATTTATGTGAAATAAAGCAGTGTTAAACACTGGTAATTATGCTGGGGAGGATTTTATGGAAATCGTAATACTTACAGCGTTGGGTGTCGGCGGAGCAACGATGTTCGGCGCCGCAATAGGCTTTATATTCAAGAAACTTTCGCACGCATTCAGCGATATCATTCTGTCTTTCGCCGCAGGTGTTATGTTGGCGGCATCGATTTTAGGTCTTATTTTGCCGTCAATAGAATACGGTGGTGATAAAGGCATTATTATCACTGTTGCGGGTATATTTGTCGGCGCCGTTGTGATAAGCCTTATAGATAAGTTGGTACCGCATCTTCACAAGTTGGCAGGTGCGCCCATAGAAGGCGGAAGACCTAAAACAAACATTGATAAGGTTTTATTGTTCGTAACTGCCATAGCCATTCATAATCTCCCCGAAGGCATCGCCGCAGGCGTTGGTTTTGGGTCGGGAAATACGGGCAACGCATTGATGATTGCGGGCAGTATAGCATTGCAGAATGTTCCTGAGGGAATGGTTATCATTGCTCCTATGTTGGCTTCGGGAATAAGCGCTAAAAAAACATTTGTTATTGCTATGTTCACAGGCGTTATTGAGGTCGTTGGAACATTTATAGGCTATTTTGCCGTCAGTATCGCGTCGGCAATTTTGCCGTTTGCATTAAGTTTTGCAGGCGGAACGATGCTCTACGTAATAAGTGATGAAATGATCCCCGAAACGCACGCCGACGGATACGAAAGAGGAGCAACCTATGCTTTGCTGGTGGGTTTTTGCCTAATACTTGTGTCCGATGTATTGTTGGGATAAAAAATCTATCTAAATTTAACTTACGGGCTGTTATTGTAATTGACTTTAAGAGCACTATATTGTAAAATAATATAGTAAATAAATATTTTAGAGGAGCGATAAATTATGAAGCCCCAATTTAAAAGAATATTGCTCAAATTAAGCGGTGAAGTTCTTGCAGGCGAGCAGAAGACCGGTATTGACTTTAATATGGTTGAAACCGTTTGCGAACGAATTAAGAAGTGTGTTGAACTCGGAGTTGAGGTCGGTATTGTTATCGGCGGCGGCAACTTTTGGAGAGGCCGTTCAAGCGGTAATATGGACAGAACCCGTGCTGACAGTATGGGAATGCTTGCCACGGTTATCAACTGTCTTGCCCTTTGTGATACGTTGGAACAGATAGGTGTCAAGTCTTCGGTACTTACCGCAGTTGAAATGAATAAAATAGCTGAGCCTTTTACTGCTCGCGGTGCCAAGGCTCATCTTGATAACGGTGAGGTCGTGATTTTCGGAGCAGGAACAGGAAGTCCGTTCTTCTCAACCGATACAGGTGCTGCTTTACGTGCGGCTGAGATCGGTGCAGACGTAATTTTCAAAGCCACTAATGTAGACGGTGTTTACGATTCTGACCCAAGAACAAATCCCGATGCCAAAAAGTACGATACACTTACCCATTCCGAAGTGTTGGCAAAAGATCTTCACGTTATGGATGCTGCGGCAGCCTCGCTTTGCCGTGACAATAACATAAATATTTTGGTGTTTAATCTTAACGACCCCGATAATATTGTCCGTGCAGTTATGGGCGAAAAGATCGGTACACTTGTAAAATAAGGAGAAAGAAAAATGAAAACAGTTATAGCTAATGCAGAAAGCAAAATGAATAAAACGATGGACGCTTTGAGCCGTGAGTTTGCCGCAGTGCGTGCAGGCCGTGCCAACCCTTCCGTTCTTGACAGAGTTTCCGTCGATTACTACGGTTGTCCTACTCCCGTAAACCAGCTTGCAGCAGTGTCGGTAGCCGAAGCAAGAGTTTTGCAGATTCAGCCTTATGATTCAAGTGTTTTGAAACCCATCGAAAAGGCAATTCAGACATCTGATATCGGTATCAATCCGCAGAATGACGGTCGAGTTATTCGTCTTATTTTCCCGCCTCTTACCGAGGAACGTCGTAAAGAACTTGTAAAGGATATTAAGAAGATTGCAGAAGACAGCAAGGTTGCTGTCCGTTCTATCAGACGTGATGCTATCGAAAAGTTGAAGGCTCTCAAAAAGAACAATGAGATTACCGAGGACGACCAGACTAACGCAGAAAAGAAGATCCAGACTCTTACCGATAAGTTCTGCAAAGAGGTTGATGATACAACGGTAATTAAAGAAAAGGAAATAATGGAAATCTAAATTATTAGCCCATCGGAGTCAACTCTGACGGGCTTTTTGAAACGGTGATACAATGTTTGATCGCAAGAAAAGAGAAATTGAACGCAAAGTCCCCAACCATATCGGAATTATAATGGACGGTAACGGCCGATGGGCAAAAAAAAGAATGTTGCCGAGAACGGCAGGCCATGTGGCAGGCTCTGAAAATTTCAAGACCATTGCTCGTTACTGTAATAAAATCGGCGTAAAGTACCTGACTGTCTATGCCTTTTCGACTGAGAATTGGAAAAGACCTCAGTCGGAAGTTGATGCGATAATGGACCTGCTTCGCAAGTATCTTAAAGATTCAACCAACTTTAAGGCTGAGAATATCAAGCTCCGATTCATAGGTAAGCTCGACGAACTGCCCGAGGATATAAGAGAACTTATGATAAAAGCAGAGTTTGACTCGAAAGATGCTACGGGACTTACCGTTAATATGGCGGTAAACTACGGTGGTAGAGAGGAAATTCTACACGCGGTAAAAGAAATAGGTGAGCAGATTAAAAACGGCAGTTTGAACCCTTGCGACCTTACCGAAGACGACATTTCGAGCCGTATTTATACTGCTGACCAGTCGGAACCCGATTTTATCATAAGACCCAGCGGGGAGTACCGATTGTCAAACTTTCTTGTCTGGCAATCGGCGTATGCGGAATTTTGGTTTTCCGACGTTTTGTGGCCCGATTTTAAAACCAAGGACTTAGACAAAGCAATAGATGCATTTAATAAAAGGGACCGTCGTTTTGGCGGAATTAAGGTGGAGAAGTAATGAAAACCCGTATTATTTCAGGAGCAGTGGGAATATTGATACTGGTAGCGGCGCTTGTTGCTGCCGTTAATGTCAGCGACCTTATTTTGTTGGCGTTGCTTACCGTTATCGGATGTATTGCGATATATGAAATCCTTATCACAACAGGCTATGCAAAGTCAAAGTTTATTGCCGTTGTTTCAATGGCCTATGCGGTTGTAACGCCCATAGTATATAGTTTAGAATCTGCAATTATTTCGACTGATTGGACGTTCAACATCCGTCACGAAGCAGTTCTTGTTTTGTATGCACTTGTTCTGTTCGTTTCGGCTATGTTTATACACGAGAAAGTGTCACCCACCGATGTAGGTTTCAGCTTCGCTGCAACGGTTTGTATAACCTACGCTTTTTGGTCTTTGGCTGCCATTTTTAGTGCTTCTGACGGTCACGGTCTGTTCTATCTCATTATCGTGGTGATAGCTGCCTGGGCTTGTGACACGGGTGCATACTTTGCAGGATACTTCTTCGGCAAGCACAAAATGGCTCCCGTTATTAGTCCTAAAAAGACGGTTGAGGGTGCTGTCGGCGGTGTTATTTTTGATATGTTGGTAATGCTTGCTGCTTGTCTTATTTTCAATGCTTCGAGTGACAGCAGTGCAAACGTTGTTGCTATTGTCGCGGTAACTCCCATATTGGCTTTTGCCGGCATGTTCGGTGATCTTGTGTTCAGTTATATCAAACGTGCTTGCGGCATTAAGGATTACGGCAAGATAATGCCGGGCCACGGTGGTGTTTTGGACCGTTTTGATAGTGTTTTGGCGGTTGCTCCGCTTGTTTACTTAATTATTACACATTTTAAAGTGGTTGCATAAAGACGGGTGAAAATAATGAGCAAAAAAATAGCCATTTTAGGCTCGACAGGTTCTATTGGAACACAGAGTCTTGACGTTGCAAGAAAACACGGCTACGAAGTTTCTTCGTTAGTGGCAGGTAGTAATATTGACCTGCTTGAAACCCAGATTCGCGAATTTAAACCTAAAACGGTAGCTGTTTTTGATGAATCGGCGGGTAGAACTTTAAAACAGCGTGTTGCCGATACCTCAACAAAGGTCACTTTTGGTAGTGAAGCGGTAGTTGAAATTGCCGCAGAGACCGAGGCGGATACGGTAATCAATGCTATTGTAGGTATTGCGGGACTTAAACCGACTCTTGCCGCAGTGAATTCAAAAAAGGATATAGCTCTTGCCAACAAAGAAACGTTGGTAACGGGTGGTGACCTTGTAAAGAAAGCTGTTAAGAAGAACAACGTTAAGTTGTTACCGGTTGACAGTGAGCATTCTGCAATTTTTCAATGCTTGCAGGGAGTGCCCGAGGGTGCTTTGAAGGGTATACTGCTTACAGCATCTGGCGGCCCGTTCTTTAATAAGACTCGCGAAGAACTCCAGAATGTCACTCCGGCTGATGCGTTAAAGCATCCTAACTGGGATATGGGTGCAAAGATCACCATCGACTCGGCAACCTTGATGAACAAAGGTCTTGAAGTTATAGAGGCAGTGCATCTTTTCGATGTCAAGCCTTCCGATATCACGGTCGTCGTTCACAGACAGAGTATTATTCATTCGGCGGTCGAGCTTGTTGACGGCGGTGTCATTGCACAGCTCGGTGCTCCCGATATGCGTTTGCCCATTCAGTATGCTTTGACCTATCCCGAAAGATACGAGTGTCCTTGTGAGTCACTCGACATTTTCAAGGTCGGCACGTTTACTTTTGAAAAGCCCGACACAGAAACCTTTACCTGCCTTGATTCGTGTATCAAGGCTATTACTTGCGGTGGATTGAAGCCTGCTGCGGTCAACGGTGCAAATGAGGCGGCGGTTCGTCTTTTCCTTGACGGCAAGATTGGTTTCCTCCATATAGGTGAAATTGTGAAGCTTGCTTTGGAAAATCAACCACACGTCGAGTCGTTTACGGTCGATGATATCTTTGAAGCCGACCGAAATGCTCGCAATATAGCATACGAATATGCATCTAAACTTTAATTCTGAAAGGCAGATTTAATGACAGTTTCCAGTGTTTTTTCGACAATAGGCGGTTTCTTTGGCTCTGTTTGGCCATACTTGGTTGCCGTATTGTTGTTTCTTATAATGATTTTTATTCATGAATTCGGTCACTTCATTGCCGCAAAGCTTATGGGTGTTAGGGTCAACGAATTTGCAATAGGTTTCGGACCGGCTCTTTTCAAAAAGCAGGGTAAAGAAACCCTATATGCGGTTCGTGCAATTCCTTTCGGCGGATTTTGCGCAATGGAAGGCGAAGATGAGGAAAGCGGTGACAAAAGAGCTTTCTGCAATAAATCGGCGTGGCGCAGATTTATTATCGTTATTGCAGGCGCGTTTATGAATATTCTGTTTGGCTTTCTGTTGGTTTCGCTTCTCCTTGCACCGTTTGTGTATCCTGGCAAACTTTACGGAACGACTAAGATCCATTCTTTCCCGGAAAACTCTATAAGTGCGGAATCGGGATTAGAGGTTGGTGATGAGATATTGCGTGTTAACGGTCGCAGGGTCTATACCAATCTTGAACTGAGCTACTGCTTGACCAATGTTGAGAACAACTATCTTGATTTAGTCGTGCTTCGCGACGGTGAAAAGGTCAATACACGCTACACATTCCCTACCGAAGAGGTTGACGGAATAAACTGTGTCAAGACCGACTTTTACTTGGTCGGAGAGAAGATAACTGTAGGCTCATTTTTGAAAAATTCCTTCAAAACCACCTTTGCGTATGGAAGGATAGTAATGTTTTCATTGGTGGACCTTGTTACAGGCAAATACGGAATAAGTGAGGTGTCGGGTCCCGTCGGCGTTGCCGAGGCTATGGGCACTGCGGCTAAATCGGGTCTTTATCACCTTATACCGATGATAGCTCTTATCACCATAAATTTGGGAATATTTAATTTGTTACCTGTGCCTGCGCTCGACGGTGGCAGAGCCTTCTTCATATTGGTTGAAATGATTATTAGAAGACCAATCCCTAAAAAGTTTGAATCAATGGTCCACGCGGCAGGTTTGGTGATTCTTTTGGGCCTTATGGCGTTGGTGACCTTAAAGGATATAGTAGGACTATTTTAAAGGAGTAATATAAATGCTCGAACAAAGAAAAAGCAGACAGGTTAATGTCGGTGGTGTGGTTTTAGGCGGCGGCAATCCCGTTTCGATACAATCAATGCTTAACACACCGTCGTATGATATAGTAAAATCTGTTGAGCAGGCGGTAGAGTTGGAAAAGGCAGGGTGTGAAATCATCCGTGCCGCGATTCCCGATATGGAGGCTGTAAGGCTTATCCCTGCACTTAAAAATGCTGTAAAAGTGCCTGTCGTTGCCGATATTCATTTTGATTATAAGTTAGCACTCGAATCGGTTGCCGCAGGTGTTGATAAAATAAGAATAAACCCCGGCAATATAGGTGATGACCGAAATGTTAAAGCCGTTGCAGATGCCTGCCGAAACCGAAATATCCCGATAAGAATAGGTGTAAATTCGGGTTCCTGCGAAAAGGAAATCCTTAAAAAGTATGGATCACCTACTGCGGATGCGTTGGTGGAAAGTGCTTTGTACCATGCAAGACTTTTAGAAAAGTTTGATTTTGAGGATATAGTCATCTCGATAAAGTCCTCGACTGTCAAAACAATGTATGAAGCCTATTTAAAGGCAGCTTCGGTCTGTGATTATCCTTTGCATCTCGGTGTTACCGAAGCCGGTACAGAAAGAAGCGGAATCATCGCTTCTTCGGCAGGTATAGGCGGCCTTTTGCTCAGAGGGATCGGAGATACAATAAGGGTGTCACTGACCGATGATCCCGTGAAAGAGGTCTATGCCGCAAAAGATATTTTGAAGGCGGTAGGGCTCAGAAACGGCGGAGTGAAAATGGTCTCCTGCCCTACGTGCGGAAGAACAAGAATTGACCTTATAGGATTGGCAAAAAAGGTTGAGGACGCGCTTCGTGATTGTGAAAAGAACATAACCGTTGCTGTTATGGGATGTGTTGTGAACGGACCCGGTGAAGCAAGGGAAGCAGATATTGGAATAGCCGGCGGAACAGAGTGTGGCCTTATATTCAAAAAAGGTGAGGTTCTCCGTAAGGTTCCGGAAGAAAATTTGTTGGATGAATTGTTAAAAGAAATAGAAAAACTCTAAATGTCTTAATATATGGCATTTTGAGTGAAGGAGTATAAAATGCCTACTATTAAGGATGTTTTCTCACAAGTTGCAAAAGGGTTTTCAGAAAACTTAAAAATGGGTATTGTAAAGTCTTGTACGGTTGACACCGATCGACGTGCAATTATTTTAAATTGCCATTTCAGTGAGTTTGTAAAACACGAGGAGATAATAAAATTTAAGAATGCAGTGACCGAGTTCGCATCTTTACATAAAATCACGGTGGACTACACCTTTGATTCGGTTTGTTATTCTGACACTGCGGCAGAGGATATTGTTAACGAATTGTGCGCTGAGGATGTCCGTTTTAACGGATATTTTAACGGCGCAGAGTATAGTGTTTCGGGTACTGCTACGGTAATTACGCTCAAAATGGGTGGACTCGACACCATTAAAGAATGTGATTTTGAGAATTTATTTGTAAATAAAGTTGCAAAGTATTTCAATATTGCCACCACACTCTCTTTTGAGGGTGAAATAGGTGAAGTTAAGGTAAAGCCCGTGGAGGAAAAGCCAAAGGTGTTTAAGGCTCCCATGGTAATAGAAAAAGTTGAAGAAAATGCACCTATCGTGCGCAAAAAAGCACCTAAAATCGTTGATTCAAAACCCCGTGAACCCCAAAAAATATCGGACTTTTTCTTGCCTGAGGGTTGTCCCTTGGTTGCAGATTCCGTAGAACTCCGTTATGGCAGAGATTTAGAGGGAGAACTCATTTCTCTTCAAAATATCAGTGCAGATCTGGGACTAGTTGTTGTCTGGGGCGAGATCTTCTTTTCGGAAATTGTTGCCACCAAAAGCGGCAAGGGTTATCGTGTGAAGTTCCAGATGTACGACGGCACCAATTCGGTCACCGTCAAAAAGGTTATTGGAAACGGACAGTTTGAAGTTTTCAATGATATGCTTCAAAAAGGCAAGTGTGTCATTGTTAAGGGCAGTTATGCCATGGACGACTGGGAAAAGGACTACTGTCTTGACCCTGTGGCTATTGCGAGTGTAAAAAAACAGCCCGACATCACCGATACTGCCGATAAAAAGAGGGTCGAATTGCACCTTCATACAAGTATGTCGCAGATGGATGCGGTCTGCCCTGTAAAAGATGTTATTAAGCAGGCTTTTAAGTGGGGACATAAGGCGGTTGCTATTACCGACCACGGCGTTGTTCAGGCTTTCCCTGATGCTATGGAGGCTGTTTTTGATGTTCGAAAACAGGAGGGCGGAGAGGACTTTAAGATCATCTACGGTGTCGAATGTTATTTTGTAAATGATCTTGACGGTTTTGACGGCAAGGATATAAACAACGGTGTCGAATCGACTCAGCTTACACGTTATCACCAGATTATACTGGTAAAAAATCAGCAAGGTCTTAAAAATCTATATAAATTGGTGTCATTTGCACACCTCAATTACTATGGAAAAACATACAATAAATCTAATCCCGATAAGCCACGTCCCGCAAAACCGTTGGTGCCTAAATCTGTGCTCCAAAAGCACCGTGAAGGCCTTATTGTAGGTTCAGCGTGTGAACAGGGTGAAGTTTTCAGAGCAATTTTAGAAAATCGTCCGCAGGAAGAAATCGAGAAAATAGCCGAGTTTTACGACTATTTGGAAATTCAACCGTTGGGCAATAACGAATTTATGGTTCGTGACGGAATTGTGAATTCCAAGCAGGACCTTATTGACCTTAATATGAAGGTTGTAAGTCTTGCCGATAAACTGGGCAAACCCGTAGTTGCTACGGGTGACGTGCATTTCCTTCGCCCCGAGGACGCAAAATTGCGCACAATCTTGATGGCGGGTCAAGGTTTTAAGGACGCAGAAATGCAGGCGCCATTGTATTTTAAAACTACCGATCAGATGTTAGCCGAGTTTGATTATTTGGGCGACAGGGCAGAGGAAATAGTTGTCACCAACCCGAGCAAAATTGCCGATATGGTGGACGGCAACGTCCGTGCAGTGCCCGAAGGTAATTATCCGCCTAAAATCGAGGGCTCTGATGATATTTTGACCGAAAAAACCTACCGCAGAGCGCACGAAATATACGGTAATCCGTTGCCCGAAATCGTTAAGGAACGATTAGAGAGAGAATTGAACTCAATTATTAAAAACGGATTCTCTGTTATGTACGTTACTGCGCAAAAGCTGGTTGAATATTCCGAAAGCAAGGGCTATTTAGTAGGTTCGCGTGGTTCGGTCGGCTCGTCATTTGCCGCTACTATGGCGGGAATTTCGGAGGTCAACCCTTTGGTCGCCCATTACGTTTGCCCCGAATGTAAAAATTCGGAGTTCATAACCGACGGCAGTGTGGGTTCGGGATTTGACCTGCCACCTAAAAAGTGTCCTAAATGCGGTGCCGATTACAACCGCGACGGCCACGACATTCCTTTCGAGACGTTTTTGGGCTTTGATGGAGATAAGGTTCCCGATATCGACCAGAACTTCTCGGGTGAAGTCCAGCCGTATGTCCACCGCTACACCGAAGAACTGTTTGGCAGTGAAAACGTTTTCAAGGCAGGTACTATTGCTACGGTTGCCGAGAAAACAGCATTCGGCTATGTTAAACACTATGCCGAGGATTCGGGTATTATAATGAACAAGGCTGAGGAAGCACGCCTTGCCGCAGCGATTAACAGTGCAACCGTCAAAAGAACGACCGGTCAGCATCCGGGCGGAATGGTCGTTGTGCCAAGGGATAAGGAAATATACGATTTCTGTCCTGTCCAGCACCCTGCTGACAAGACCGATTCTGATATGGTCACGACCCACTTCGATTTCCACAAGATTCACGATAATATTTTGAAGCTTGACGAACTCGGACACGATGTGCCGACCATTTATAAGTACTTGGAAGAAAATACAGGTATTTCCGTTCTGTCGGTTTCGATGAGTGACCCCGATGTTATGAGCCTCTTCGGCTCGCCTAAGGCATTGGGCCTTACCGAGAATGAGATCGGTTCAAAAACCGGTACGTTTGCTCTGCCGGAGCTTGGAACTAAGTTTGTCCGGGATATGCTTGTTGAAGCCAAGCCCAAGACCTTTTCTGACCTTTTGCAGATTTCGGGTCTTTCTCACGGAACTGACGTTTGGATAGGTAATGCGCAGGAGCTTATCCAGCAAAATGTATGTACAATTTCGGAAGTTATCGGTACACGTGATAATATTATGACCTACCTTATCTATAAAGGCGTCCCCAAAAAGATGGCGTTTAAGATAATGGAAATCGTACGTAAGGGCAAGGCCAAAAAGTTGCTTACCGAGGAGCATATAAATACTATGAAGGAAAACAATGTTCCCGACTGGTATATCGACTCCTGCTTTAAGATTAAGTATATGTTCCCGAAGGCTCACGCAGCAGCGTATATGATTGCTGCATTGCGACTCGGTTGGTATAAGGTACATAAGCCTGTTGAGTTCTACTGTGCATACTTCACTGTCCGTCCTGATGACATTGAGGTCGATACCATATTAAAGGGTAAAGACGCAGTACGAAACAGAATCAACGAGTTAAAGGCAATGGGCAACTCTTTGGGCGTTAAGGAAAAGGGCATTCTTGACAACCTTAATATTTTCAATGAAATGATGAGCCGCGGAATTGAGGTTCTTCCCATTGATCTGAGGTATTCACACTCTAAGAAATTCCTTGTTGAAAACGGTGCTATGCGATTGCCGATAGGCGTGTTGGGCGGTGTCGGTGAAAAGGCGGCAGCCGATTTGCAGAACGCAATAGAAAACGGAAATTATCTGTCAGTTGATGATCTGCAAATGGAGTCGGGCGTAACCAAAGCCGTAATTGAGGCACTTAAAAAGGTTGGCGCTTTGGAATTTTTGCCTGACACTAATCAGATGACATTATTCTAAAATTTGGCGGTGAAACCGATGTATGAACCGACATTTTCTCCGTATCCGATAATAGAAACGGAACGGTTGATTTTGAGAAAACCTACCTTGCGCGACAGCGAAGGTTTGTTTGAACTTTGCCGAAGGGTAGAGACCTCGAAGTTCTCTCCCTGGAACCCTCACAAAAGTTTGTCTGAAACGAGGGAAATGATTAAATTCAAACTGTCCAACGTACGCAAAGGTATCATTCCTCCGTTTTTTGCGGTTGAGGAAAAGGAGTCGGGAAGAATTGTCGGCACGGCAAGTTTCGTTTCGACCGACGAAAGCTATAAGATTATAGAGATAGGGTACAGTGTTTTGAGCGACTGCTGGGGAATGGGTTACGGTACCGAGGCGGCTTGGGGGCTGACGGGGTATGCGTTTGACCGAATGGAAGCTCAACGTGTTTTTGCAAAGGTTTTGCCTGATAATACTGCATCGATAGCTGTACTTGAAAAATTGGGATTTACTTTTGAGTCGACCGTAAAAAAGGGCTTTTACTTCGACGAAACCGTGTCAGACGTATTGATATATGCAATAACCGACGAGGAGTTTTATGAAGAGTTTGCGGAATGTGAGGATGAAAATTATGGAATTAAAGAAAATAGCGAGCTTTGAGGTTGACCACACTTGTCTTGAAAGAGGAATGTATACTTCACGTATTGATGGCGATGTTGTGACGTACGATTTAAGGCTTAAAAAGCCTAACGGCGGAGATTATCTTGAACCCAAAGCGATGCACACCGCAGAACACGTAATTGCTACCTATGTCAGAAGCTCCCAATATTCCGAAAAAATTATTTATTTCGGCCCAATGGGTTGCCGTACGGGTTTTTATCTGCTCGTGCGCGATATGGAACCGGAAACAGCGATAGAACTCGTCAAGCGGGCATTCTATTTCTTGGCACAGTTTGAAGGCGAAATTCCCGGCAATACTGCCGTTGAGTGCGGAAATTATTTAGAACATGATCTCGCGGGCGCCAAAAGGGAAGCCAAGGATTACGTTGCCGTTGTCGAAAACTGGCAGGTCGCTGATTTGAACTATAAAAGGTAAATATAAACATATTACCCTTAAAGGTTGAAAAGTCTTTGAAAGTTTGCTATAATAGTGGAGCAATTTTTAAAGATAAGAAACTTTAAGGGTGATTTTTTTGGAAAAAGAAAGACCGATAAAGGTTAAGGAGCGTTTTTTTAACGCGCATAGAACATCTCAACTTGTAGGTCTTGTCCTTTGCGTTGCCGCAACATCGTTTGCTTTGGGCTTTTCAAGTGGATATAAAACTGCTATTTCGGTTACATACAATGGCAGATTTTTAGGTTATGTTTCATCAACCGAAGAAGCGTTGAAAATCGAAGAGTCGGTACGTGCCGATGCAAAACGTAAAGGCACTGCTGATATAAATTTTGAGTATTCGGAGCAGGTCGTCAATAAAAATGAAATATCAGATTTAAAAAAGGTGACCAAAGACGCTATCGAGTGCACGGTGATTGTTGACCCTCATTTTGAGGTGGCAGCACTTTATATTAACGGCGAAATGAAGGTTGTCGCAGATAACGAGCAGATATTAGAAAAGGCGCTTGACGATCTTGTGGCAAAATATGCTGTAAACGGAGCCGTGTTCGATGGATTCGGTACTGCAACGGCAATAAAAACAGAGATTATAAAGGAAAGCGATAACTGTACTTTTGTAAACTGTATGCAGGACCTTATTGATGCCGGTGCGGCACCTGATGTACTGACCCACGGCACAAAGGAATACGATGAGACTATTAGCTATAAAACCACTTATAAATACGACTCTTCAAAGGATACAAGTTATAAGGAAACGGTAAAGCAGGGTGTTAACGGTTCAAAACACGTTATTGCCGAAGTAAGCTATGTTAACGGCGAAGAGGTTTCGCGTGAGGTCGTTTCATCAACCGTAACAAAGGAAGCTGTTAACGCTGAGGTTGTCAAAGGAACCAAGGAAAAGAATACCTCGTTCCAGGGAATTAAAGACCGACTTGATGCCAAAAACGCACAGAATGACGGCAGTAAATTGACATTTATATTCCCGTTGGAGATACGTTCAGCAGGTTACATCAGTTCTTACTGGGGTGACGGTAGAGGACATAAAGGTATGGACTTTGCAACCCCGAAGGGTACTGATATTTATGCCGTAGCAGACGGAGTAGTTACGATTTCAACCTATTCTTCAAGTTACGGATATTATATTGAAATAAAGCATAAAGATGGAACGCTCACTCGTTATGCTCATGCAAGCAAGCTGCTTGTCAGCGTCGGTGACACCGTAAAACAGGGCGAGCACATCGCCGAAGTAGGCTCTACGGGAAGGTCAACGGGAAACCACCTGCATTTTGAGGTATGGAAGAACGGAACACGTGTTAATCCCGCGTCCTACCTTTCTATAAATTAATAAAACGACCCGATTTTAAATCGGGTCGTTTTATTTTGTTCGATTTTTAAGTTATCCTAAAATTTCACGCAGTTTTTTATCTTTTTTGTAATTTTCTACGGCTGCAAGACCTGCGGTTTTCAAGAAAGGATAGTCCGAAAGGTACTTTTCAGCAACCTCTCTGAATTTAAAAGAATCGCCTTTAAAGGAGCCTGCCAAAATTACTGCGCAGATAAGGTCGCCAACAATAGTTTCGCCCTCATAATGCATATCACCGAGCATATCCCAGTATTTTTTGAGTTGCTTCTTATTTTTGCCCTCGTCGGCCAAAAGTTCATTCATCTTTTCTACGCCGTAAGTTTTGAAGAAGTCAACATACAAGAAATCACCGTAAATAGCGATGGATTCTTTATAAGTATCCTTATACTGCGGAAAAAGAGCAAGGAATTTTTGAGTGAAAGCCTCGATTCCAGGTTCATCACCGTCTTTCGAACGCTCGGGCAGTGCAATTTCGGAAAGGTCGGCAGTAATGCCTGACGCAGCGAGCTTTATGCCTTCATTTTTTGCAGCAGTTGCAATAAAGTCATCAGCAATGCACTGAATATCCTTAGGACCGTGATTGTCCTCATCAAAATACCAGGTTGAAAGGGCAGTGTAGTTGGCATCAGCATCATCGGTGATGATAGGAGCAGAACTCAACACGAACTGCTTAATCTCGCTCTCGTACGATATTTTGTAAATTTTATTTTCGCCTTTATATATGCCTGTGTCCTGATTCTCAGAAGAAAAACCATTGTTATTAAAAAATGGGTTTATCGAATCATTTAATTCTTTAATGTATTTAATATTCATCTTCAAATCCAATCTGTTGCATTTAGCAACTTAGAAATTTAGTAAATTTAGTATATCACAACTATTTGCGTTTGTCACTAAAATTTTGTCTTAATCTGCGTTGCGGTCAATAATGCTGTCGTCCAGCTTCGAGAAAAAAAGCTTTTGACCTGTATAAAGGCTGGAATAACCCGACAAAAGAAAACTGATAACCGCTGACAAAATAAAGAATATCATTCCCTCGCTGCCGAACAGTTCTATTGAAAGAAACGCAGTGGCCAGCGGGCAGTTGGTAACACCGCAGAAAAGTGCAGCAATTCCCAATGCGGCACCAAACCCTAATGGCAGACCCAAAAGAGTAGCTAATGTTGCGCCTAATGTTGCGCCGATGAATAAAGTCGGTACGATTTCTCCACCTTTAAAGCCGCATCCTATTGTGATGGCAGTGAAAATGATTTTCAAAATAAATGCTTCATAATGAACGTCACCGTTTTGGAAGATTCGGTTGATTACCTCAATTCCTCCGCCGTTGTAGTCGGTCGTGTCGAGCAGAAGAGTAAGACCGATAATGATTGCCGAACCAACGGTTATTCTCAAATATTCGTTCTTAAAGATTTTTTTAAAGTAGTGGGCAGTGTAGTGCATAATTTTGCAAAAAGCAAGACTGACAAGTGCGCCTAAAACGGCAATAACAGTCACCTTCCACAAAACGTTTAATGTGAAATTCGGGACAACGCCAACCGTAAAATGCTCCGGGTGCGTGCCCAAAGCGGTGGATATCTCAAATGCAGTGACCGATGCAACAATGCAGGGGAAGATAGCAGCGGAGCAGAATTGACCAACGCTCACAACCTCTAACGCGAAAATCGATGCACCGATAGGCGTGCCAAAGAGTGCTGAAAAAAAAGCGCCCATTCCGCTAATGGTCAGAACGTGTTTTGAACGGTTATCAAGTTTGAAAAAATGACCCAAAACCGAAGCCGCACTGCCGCCTAATTGCAGCGCAGCACCCTCGCGTCCTGCCGAACCGCCGAAAAGGTGGGTCAAAACTGTGCCTGAGAAAATTGCAGGCGCCAAAGCAGCAGGAATTTTACGTTCCTCTCTTACGCTTTCAAAAACCTGATTGGTTCCTATATCGGTCGTTTTGCAAAGTTTGTAGATCGCTACCGAAACGATACCGCCTATCGGCAGTAAAGCCAGCAGCCAGCCGTTTTCTGCACGAAGCTGAGTGACTAACGAAAGTGATTTTGCAAACAGAGCGCCCAAAATACCCCCCACTGTGCCCATTACAAGACCTAATCCTAACCATTTTAAGAATTTTACGAAATATATTCCGGCTCCCTTAACAGAGCTTTTAAGATGATTTTTTACGTCCAAAACAATATAACTCCTTGAAATGATCTACGAATTTATTATACCATCATTTTACGATTTGTACAGCCGAAATTCAGTAATATGTGGATTTGATTCCGATATTTAGAAATTTATAATTAAATTTCAGTATGGCGTAAATTTGCATTGACGAAACTGATGTGTTGTGATATTATAATAACAAATAAACTCTGACTTGGGAGGGAAATGAAATGAAAATTCAGACTTTGGAAACCAAGAATCTCTGCGAAAGCGCAAAGAACGGCGGTTGCGGCGAATGCCAGACCTCTTGCCAGTCTGCTTGCAAAACCAGTTGTGGTATTGCTAACCAGCAGTGCGAAAACAAGCAGGACAAATAATTGACTTGCACTCTTAATGCCGCCAAGTTAATGGCGGCATTTTTTCTTGAAAATAAAACTTTTGGAGTTATTTATGATACATAGTTATAAATTAGGTGAGCTGAATATAGTACTGGATATTTATTCGGGTTCGGTGCACGTTGTTGATGATGTTGCGTTCGATATGATAAATATGTACGAAGCATCAACCGAGAGGGAGATTGTTGAAAAAATACTCGAAAAATATCCCGACCGCAACGATGTTACCGAATCAGAAATATTGCAAGGATTAGAGCAGATTGAACAGTTAAAGCAAAGTGGCAAACTGTTCACCCCCGACACTTTTTCGGGGATTTCGGGCGAACTCAAACGTAAGACGGCTGGTGTTGTAAAGGCACTTTGTCTGCACGTTGCGCACACTTGCAATCTTAACTGTTCATATTGTTTTGCAAGTCAGGGCAAATACCATGGCGAACGCGATGTTATGAGCTTTGAGGTTGGAAAAAGAGCTTTGGATTTCCTTGTTGAAAATTCGGGAACAAGGCACAACTTGGAGGTTGACTTCTTCGGCGGTGAACCGCTTATGAACTGGCAGGTTGTAAAAGATTTAGTATCTTATGCCAGAAAAATAGAAAAAGAAGCAAACAAGAATTTCCGATTCACGCTTACTACAAACGGCGTGCTTATCGACGATGATGTTATAGACTTTGCAAACCGTGAGATGAGCAATGTTGTTTTGAGCCTTGACGGTCGAAAGGAAATTCACGACCGTTTTCGCGTAGACTATTTGGGCAACGGCAGTTTTGACAAGATCGTTCCCAAATTTCAAAAGTTAGTCGAAAAAAGGGGAAATAAGAATTATTATATGCGTGGAACCTTTACCCACGCCAACCCCGACTTTTTGAAGGATATTGAAACGATGCTCGATCTCGGGTTCACCGAATTGAGTATGGAACCGGTTGTTTGCGCTCCCGATGACCCGTCAGCCTTGACCAAAGAGGACAAAGAAGTCGTTATGGAGCAGTACGAAAAATTAGCCCAGCTGATGCTTAAGAAGCACCGCGAGGGTAAGCCGTTTACATTCTATCACTATATGATAGATCTTAAAGGTGGCCCGTGTGTGTATAAGAGAGTTTCGGGTTGCGGTTCGGGCACCGAATATATGGCAGTCACACCTTGGGGTGATCTTTATCCCTGCCATCAGTTTGTGGGTGAAGAGGCGTTCAAACTTGGCAACGTGTTTGACGGTGTGACCAACACAGCGGTTCAGGAGAAGTTTGCGTCATGCAACGTTTATACAAGACCTGAATGTGCTGACTGCTGGGCAAAGCTGTATTGTTCAGGTGGCTGTGCGGCTAACGCTTATCATGCAACCGGTGATATTACCGGTGTATATTCGGACGGTTGTGACCTGTTCCGTAAACGTATGGAGTGTGCGATTATGCTGGAAGCGGCAAAATCGCTTGAAAACTGATTATGGAAACACCCATTTGTGATTTTGTGAAGAAATATACCGAGGAAAACGGTGTCAGGTTTCATATGCCCGGCCACAAAGGACAAGGTTTTTTAGGGGTCGAACAGCGTGATATAACCGAAATTGAAGGAGCCGACGTTCTCTATCAAGGTAATGGTATTATTGCCGAAAGTCAAAGGAACGCCGCAAAAATTTTCAATACGGCTAAAACACTTTATTCTACCGAAGGGTCATCGCTTTCGATAAGGGCGATGCTCTACCTTACGTCTGTTTTTGCGAAACAGCAGGGCAAGATACCGAAAATTGCCGCAGGCAGAAATGCTCACAAGGTGTTTATTACCGCGTGCGCGCTACTCGATATTGATGTTGATTGGCTTTACGGTGACGACCTGCTCACCTGTAAAATCACCGCAGACTGTTTGGAAAAGTATCTTTCGAATGAGGGCAGGGAATGTGTTGCAGTGTATGTGACAAGTCCTGATTATCTCGGCAATACGGTTAAAATAAAAGAACTGTCGGAAGTTTGTAAAAAATACGGTGTGCTACTGCTTGTTGATAATGCACACGGTGCGTATCTGCGGTTTTTAGAAACAGACCGCCACCCGATAACCTTGGGGGCAGATATGTGCTGTGATTCGGCACATAAAACGCTGCCCGTTTTGACGGGCGGAGCGTATCTTCATTTCGGCAAAAGTGTGCCGGCCTGCATTTTGGAGCAGGCAGAGGATGCAATGCAGTTGTTTTCGTCCACCAGTCCGTCGTATCTTATATTGCAGTCGTTAGACGGTAATAACCGATATCTTAGCGATTCGTACAGTAAAAAATTACAGGAGTTCATCAAGAGTATAGACATACTGAAAAACGATTTGTTAAAGGCAGGTTTTACAGTTGTGGGCGATGAGCCGTTGAAGGTGACTATCGCTACAAAAAGTTACGGCTATAAGGGTGACGAATTGTCCGATATTTTGTCGAAAAATAAAATCGTTTGTGAGTTCTGTGACCCTGATTATATTTGCTTTATGCTGACACTCCAAAACGGCATCGAGGCAGTTGAAGTTCTTAAAAAAGCGTTGTGTGATATTCCCAAAAGAACCGAAATTTTGGAAACTGCGCCCAAGGTAACCAAAGCTCAAAGATGCTGCTCACCCCGTCAGGCTTTGATGTGCGATTCTGAATTGAAACCCATTGAAGACTGTGAGGGCAGGGTGATGGCAGCCGTTTCGGTTAGTTGCCCACCGGCAATTCCTATCGTTGTTTGCGGCGAAATTATCGGCCGTAACGATATAGAACGAATGAAGTATTACGGAATTGAAAAAATAAGAGTGAAAAAATAAAAGCAAAAGACCAAGAAGATTTTTCTTGGTCTTTTATTATTGCAAAAAACAAACCCCACCGATTTCGGTGGGGTTTTAAAACTTTTAAACTGATTTTAAAATTATTCTGCGTCGAAGTCCATTGCGAAGAATGCGAACATAGAAGCGTAGAAGCTGCCGTTTGAATTAACGGGGTACCACTTGCCCTTAATCTTAACAACGATGAAATCTTCCATATCGATTTCTTCGTCGTCTTCGCTACCCTTGATCTCGCCTTCGATATCAAGTTTGTAAGCCTTTTTAACGTCGCTCTTTTTGATAGCGCCGTCATACATTTCGTCGATAGCCTTTGCGAGTTCTTTAAGATCCTTCTTGCTGAGTTCGTCCTGATCTACGATCTTATACTTTACCTTGTAGTTTTTGCCGAAATTGTCTTCTGCCTCGTCGATAAGATCATCGCGAGCCTCATCAAAGCCTTCTTTAATATCCTTAATAGAGATATCTTCTTCGTCCTCTAAGTACTCCCAAACTGCTTTGGGTGCGAGATCGTCGATCTTGCCGGTCTTATACTTTACAGTTGCGTCAAAATAGTTGGAAACTGCTTTTTTGGGGCTGCTGCCAAAAATTGACGAAAGAATAAGAACAAGAGCCAAGATAAGTACGAGACCGCCAGCTACGATGCCGAGGAATGTAAGTTTCTTTTTGTTGTCCATTGCATTGAACTTTTCCATGGTTGCGTTAATTTTTTCCATAGGTAAATAACCTCCTAAAAACTTTGGTAATTTAATTATAATCAATATTTATGATGCCGTCAAGTATAAAAACACAACAAAGCGCACTTTTTTGATAAATTAGGACAAGATTTGCCAAAAATGAGTGAATATTCATACAACATATAGAGTTTATGTGCTAAATAATAAACAACCGCCCTTTGATTTTATTCTCAAAGGGCGGTAGGTATTACATAAATTGTGTCAGTCTTTAAAATCAGACCGTATCGCTTTTTGCGGAAGTGACATAAGCAGATTGAGTGGTTTTGTGAAGATGGACAGCGATAGCAAAACGGTCAGAATCAGTGAGAATAAAAGTATGAACAATACTGTATAGTCGGGGAACCACTGTTCGAGCAGCACCTTAAAGTCGCAACTTTTGTAAAGCATATTCAAAACAGGATAGTGAAGAACGTAAACCGCAAGTGTGTTTTTACCCATTTTTGCAATAAGACCTAACGGTGTCTTTTTAGGGATTACCGAAATTACCGCAAAGGACAAAACTACCGATGCAAAGATACAGCAAAGACGCGCCAACCAACCCCAGTTTCTGTATTCATTTAACACGGTGAACGGATTCCTGCCCGTGAACATGCGGATGAGGATGTCGAGTGTATCGCCGAACAGCGCAATAAGCACCACTGCACCGATAAGCACCAAGGCGGACAGAACCTTCACATAACGCTTGTCGGCTACCTTCTGCAAACGGTCGGCATCGGTTATATAGCCGAGGTAGTAAAACGGATAGAAAGCAAAGGTTCTCGACAGCATAAGAAAATCGTTAATGTTGTTGTCATAGCCTGCTATCATTGCCAAGATTACTGTCGTGATGAGCACATATTGAGGCTTTATCTTTCTTAACCACACTGTGATAAGCGGGAACGAAAACATTACAAACATATACCAAGGCAGGCCTTTTTCCGAAAGAAGTGTTATTGAAAACTTGCCTGATGAAATGAATTGCAGGACTGCGAATATCAGCTTGGTCAACAGATATAAAACCAAATATCCGGCCATTTTGCCGTAACGTTTTCCGTTTATCAGACGTTTGGAAAACAGACCTGATAAAAACAGAAACAACGGCATGTGAAAAGAGTAAATGAACAGGAAAATATTACTCATCAACTGCGATTCGGTTATGTAGAATTCAACCGCGTGGCCGAATACAACCAAAAACATTAAGAAAAACTTTAAGATGTCCCATCTTTCGACGCGTTCTGTCATAAAAATCACTCCTCAACGGCAGATTTTTTGCCTAATTTAGCGAAGAACTTAAATGTAAGCGGCCAAAGTACGCCTGCAACAACGGCTATCAGGAAATAGCGAATGCCATCAGCAACGAATGAACCGCCGAAAAGCGCGTGAAGAGGACTTTTGAGAAGAGCCTTTACGGCAAAAACAGGAACCACGCCGAGTACAACCTTTAATATCTGGCCCAAAACGGTGGCTTCGGTTTTGAATTTTATGAATTTGCAGTCAACCTCGTATGTAAGCCACATACCTAAAATGCAACCAAGTATTTTATAAGAGTTTTTTATGCCGCTTTCGTAGTTATGGGCGTCAATATCGGCAGGGAAGTTGTATAGTTCAACAAACAAAAGATAACCAACCGACAAAACGGTCATTACAAGTAAAACGGCTCTCATATTAGAGGGCTTTTTCATTGCCCAATTAAAGACGGGATACAGTGCGAAAACCATCGACACACCGATTATAAGAGACACACCGACGTCCAACGGAGTGTGAACTCCCAAGTACATACGCGAAAGGGGAGCGAGCACGCATGCAGTGAGCGATACTGCACGCAGCCACTTCTCACCGCGGCAACGGGCAATACCGCCGAACGTGTTTATAGCGGTCTGGGTGTGTCCCGACGGGAAAGAGTAGCCGTCGGCTTCGGCACGTGCCGATTCAACAATAGTGAAATCGGGGTCCTTTATCCAAGGACGCGGAATTCTGAACCACAGTTTCAAAAACTGATTAACGACTGTGCCCACAAAACCCATAAATAAAATGTAATATCCCTGCTTTTTATTGACACACCAGAAGAATATGAGGCCTATAAGCATAAAGAGTGTTTCTTCACCCAAATGCGTAACAAGCGAAAACAGGGTGTCTAAAAAGGGGTTGCGGATGCTCTCTAAAAATTTTAGAAATGCCATAATTCACCTCGTAAATTGTTATTAAAGCAATTATACCATATTTTGCTTTGTTGCACAACCCTGCAAGATGTAAACCAGATTTTATAAAAAGGAAAACGCCCGATGCTGTCAACATCGGGTGTTTAGGAGTGTAGTGCTTTTAGTAAAACGAGCAACTTTATTCGCCCTCTAAGATCGGCTTGGTCCTCAAAAAGTCCTTCTGCCGAATATTCCAGACGGATAAGGCAGGGCGTGAGTACCGTAAAACTGACACTATATTAATATAAGATGAATAAAGTTTTATTGGGACCACGTTTTTATTTGCTTGCTATTTTGGACTTGCACTTTTGCGCAAGCATTTTGGGGAAGTTGATTTCAGACTCAAAACCGCGTTGTTCCAGAATATCACACAGTTCACACCAGGTGTTATATGCTTTTTCATATTCGCCTAACTCCTCATAGCAGAATCCCATAGAATATCGGGCGTCCAAATAGGAAGAGTCAGTATTTAAAGCTCTTTTATAGCAGTCAAAAGCTTTGTCATATTGCTTCAAACTACGATATATATCTCCACAGTATATAAGTAGAACATAGTTGTCACTGTATTCGTGAAGTGCCTTTTCCATCCACGAAACAGCATTATTGTGTCGACCCGCATGCTGATATGCCGCAATAAGCGAGATTATTTCTTGAACATTTGTGCTTTTCTTGATTTGTTCTTCCTGTTCAGCGACGGCTTCATCGGCGCGCCCGATAAGTGACAGGAAATATATGCGCTGCCGTTTTGCTTTCCAATAGGTTTCTTCGTTGATATCAGGGCCTTTTGCTATGACTTTGTCAAACATAGACAGGGCAAAGTCTCGGCTGTTTTCCATAAGGTACTGGTAAAGCACACCGTATGAATAGATATCTTTTGTAGTGGCGGTACCGTCTTTGAGCAGTCTGCGAAACTCCATGTCAGCCCGAAGAAAATCGTGTGTTTTGCGTGTCTGTTCATAAATGCTCAAAAGCCGTTGTGCATAGTTTTCGTAAGCCACGGCAGTGTCTTTATAAAGGTCGTCTATTGTAACGCAGTATAGCTTTGCAATCTCCGGAAGTATTGTCACATCGGGCAGGGTGGTGTTGCATTCCCAACGGGAAACGGTTTGTGTGCTTACACCAAGTGCATTTGCTGCCTGCTCCTGAGTCATATTTTTAGCAATTCTTAATTTTTTTAGGTTTTTTGAAAATGTTGACATCATATCTCGATCATTCCTTTTCGGTAATAAGTTTATAATTAAATTATACTGAAAAGGTTAAATAAGTCCACAACGCGATTTATGATTAGTATATTGAATTTTGATGAGTTGCTTAAACTAATAGCATAATGACATTTAAAATATGTTTTGCAACACTTGTTTTTTATGGTGAAATATAAGTGATATATTGTTTAAGATATGGTAGGAGTTATTTATGAAAGGATTAAGAGAAAGAGTTTTAAGAGGAACACCGGACAGTCCTTTTTCGCATTATCATTTAAATGGAAAACTTGACGGGCAGACCTTGTTCCAGAGTCTTAATCAGTTCAGGATAGAAAAAGCGTGTGTTTTTTCGCGAAAAACCTTGATGCCGATAAGTGAGATCGCGTCAAAAACCGGGTTTGAAAATATTAGCTTTTTCAACCGAAAGTTCAAAGAACTTATGGGTATGACGCCAATGGAATACAGAAAACGGTTTTAAAACCGATAGGCACTTACACAGGCTTTGGCAAAGAGAAACCAGTATGAAATCAACTGCAAATTTATTCTTTCAAGTAAAAGACGGAATAAAATATTTAAATTTGAAAATTTTTGTTGACAATAGTGAAATGTTGTGTTATGCTATTTAGGCGCTCTGAGGAGATACGCTGGTTTAGCTCAGTTGGTAGAGCAGCTGATTTGTAATCAGCAGGTCGGGGGTTCAAGTCCGTCAACCAGCTCCACCTTTTTTTAAAAGGGCGTAAATTGAATATGGGAGTGTTCCCGAGTGGCCAAAGGGGGCAGACTGTAAATCTGTTGTCTTCGACTTCGGTGGTCCGAATCCACCCGCTCCCACCAAACAAAAAAGACACCCAATGGGGTGTCTTTTTTGTTTGGTATGCGTTGGTATCGACGAGAACCACAGGTTCGTCGACGCAGACGCAAAGCCGCGATAGGCTTTGCGTCTGCCAAAGTCTCGAGTAAGGCAAGTGATTTTGGGCACCGCCCGGGGCGGTCGAAATCGCGCCGACGGAGAGTATCCACCCATAAAGCAAAAACGTTATGTAAAACCATTAGATATTCGACACCCAATGGGGTGTCTTTTTTGTTTGGTATGCGTTGGTATCGACGAGAACCACAGGTTCGTCGACGCAGGTCAAAAGCCGCGATAGGCTTCGAGTCTATTTCAATCTATCTTTCATCGCTTTCTTTTTTGCTGTAAATATTCGTCGCTAATATCAATATATATACACTCTTTGCATGACCCTACAATATCCAGTTCGATTTCTTTTAATGTGCACTCTCCGTCATTTTCATATATACACAAATAATTCTCGCAGTTCATATCAATCACCTTTAAGAAGTATACAACAACGGTATAAAAAAGCAACCAAAAATGGTTATATAAATATAACCAAATGTGACATACTATAAATTTGGTGATGATAATGTTTAAAATTGATAATGAATTAAAAAGCGCCAATATTGCCCGTACCGTTAGGTTTACTGAGTCTCTTTTTGAGGAACTGAACAACCTTGCAAGTAAAAACAACGTATCTTTTAACTATTTGGTGCTGCAATGTTGCAAATACGCATTAAACAATTTAGACGAAAAAGAATAATTATGAAAAACCACCTAATCAGGTGGTTTTTTGCTTTCGTGACAACTCCAAACCACATGCGGCTGCATAAAACTTTAAAAAGCGCACTATAAAACGTACAGGTTTCTTCCTTGACTTTCACTTTTATTGATTACATAATTACATTGTATAAAAATTTAAACTTTGGGAGGAAATTGTTATGCAAAAGAAAACGTTGCTCATTGGCGAAGAAACTGTTAAAAAATATCTTACAATTGAGGATATCATTGACACCTGCGAAAAAACATGGAAGTGGTACGGCGAAGGCAAGGTTATCATGCCCAACAAAATCACCACTGATATGACAACTTTGGGTGTTGCCGGTTGGTTCAATTCCATGCCCGCATACATAGGTCCTATGGATACCGCAGGTATAAAGGTTGTTGGCGGTTATGACGCAAACAAGGAGAATGGTCTTCCTTATATTAAGGCAAGCGTGTTCTTGACCGATTCAAGAACCGGATTTTTGAAGGCAGTTGTTAACGGTGACTACATCAGTGATGCACGTACCGGCGCTCAGCCTGCAATTATGGCAAAAATGTTGGCTGCTTCTACCGATGTTATCTGCATCATCGGTACCGGCCTTATGGCATATTACAGCTTGTTGTGCATGACCAAGACCATTAAAATGAAAGAGGTTCGCCTGTGCGATATCTCAGAGGAAGCAAAGGATAAGTTTATTGCAAGATTCCCCGATGCTCCTTTTAAATTTGTTAAGTGTGCATCTAATGAAGAAGGTTGCCGTGGCGCAGATGTTATCATCACCGTTACAAATGCTAACGCTGACCTCGTTGAAGAGCCTTGGCTCAAAGAAGGCAGCCTTGTTATGACAATGGGCTCCTTCCGTGAAACTTCATTCGACGTTGTACGTAAAGCAGATAAAATCGCAGTTGACCAGGTTGGTCAGTCACTCCACCGCGGTAACGTTAAAGAACTTGCTGAGATGGGTGAAATTACTGCTGACTCATTTGATATCATTATTCCTGACGTTTTGGCAGGAAAGGCAGAGGCACGTACTAACCCCAAGGATAGAATTTATGCACAGATTATCGGTACAGGTATGATCGATGTAGCTTGTGCAGGTTTGTTATTGAAGAAGATTGAGGAGTCCGGCGAAGAAATGGCCAGCTTCGATATGTCAAAATGAGAGAATTTATTCAAAGGACAAAGCTGTGTGACGATGTCGCAAACTGCATAATCGAGCGTATACGCAGTCAGCAGTGGACGGTTGGAACAAAGTTGCCCTCCGAACCGGAACTGGCACAGATTTATGATGTCAGCCGTGCCACTGTGCGAGCCGCTGTTAAGAATTTAAGGCGACTCGGTGTTTTAAGAACTCAAAACGGGTCGGGAACGTATGTTGCCGACTCCGCTTGCGTTGTGTTGGAGTCCAAGGAGTTGGAGTCTGTTATGGCAGACCCGCAAAGTGTTTATTCACTTGTTCAAACGAGGTATATCCTTGAACCCCAACTTGCTGCTCTTGCCGCTAAAAATGCGACCGAAGCTGAGATAGAGCAGTTGTTTGATATCCTTGACACAATGGAACAAAACCGTGACCGTCATTCTCTTATGGCTTACGGGTATCAATTCCATCAAGCTGTGGCAAAATTCTCACACATTGAGGTGCTTTACGGTTTCTTTCAATCAGCAGCCGGTCAACTCAGAGGATTGCGTGTACTGGAAAGCCTGACACTTGAAACGTTTTTGGAAGGCATAGCGGAACACAGGTCAATTGCGGAAGCCATTGCCAAAGGTGACGATGTTCTTGCCAAGCAGTTGATGCGAACTCATTTGAAAAAGGACTATGAGCAATATTTGCAACATCCTGAAATCCTTGAATAATATATAACCAAAAAACACATTGCGTTTGCAATGTGTTTTTTTTAGTGTTACATTTTCTTAACATAAATCTTGTAAATTAAGTTTCAGGGTGTTATACTTATTATGTATAAATGTATGCACATCTTCGGGAGTGAGTAAAATGCCGTACCGTAATTTAGTTGATTTTCATATTCATTCCGACAACTCTAAGGATGCCGAGCATTCAACGACGTTGATATGTGAAAAGGCTATTGAACGCAATTTAAGGGCGATAGCAATTACTGACCATTGTGAGTGTCTTGATTACGACGCGATGAACTATGCCGTCACTTGCCGTCAGTCAGCATTTGAAACAAAGAAGGCCAGACTAATATTTAACGGGCAGTTGGTTGTGTCTTCGGGGTTAGAACTCGGTTGCCCCGTAAGGAACTTGAAGGCGGTTGAGGACGTCAAGAAAAACAATTTTGATTTCCTTTTGGCGTCGGTGCATCGCATCAAGGGCAAGAAAAAGAGTTTCAGACATCTTGATTATTCCAGAGAGGGTAATAAACCTCAGTTGCTCTTTAAAAGATACCTTGATGATATAATCGAGACGGTTGAGTGGAACGGTTTTGACGTGCTTTCTCATCTGACTTATCCGTTGCGTTATTTTCCGCCCGAACTGTTGATGGACTTTGACCCGTTTATGTTTAAGGATGAATTTTATCACATTTTAAAAACTTTATCTAATAACGGTAAAGCGTTGGAAATAAATGCCTTGGGTGGATTTTATCTTACCGCGACTATTTCGGCAAAAACTCATCCTTGTGTTGAGATAGTCAAAATGTTTAAAGAACTTGGCGGTGAATATGTGACCGTCGGTTCCGATGCACATAGTGCCTATAAAGTGGGCGAGGGCATTGAGGATGCACTCGATGTTGCCAAAGAGGCAGGCTTTAAGTATGTAACTCTTTACCAAAGCGGAACCCCTATGCCTATTGCTATTGAATAATATAAGAAGAGGTATTGTTATGAACGAGAAAATTTTAAAATTGCTTGCTAAAAATGCCAGATATTCTAATGAGGATCTGGCGGATATGACCGGTCTTTCAAAAGAAGAAGTTGAATTAGAAATCGCCCAAATGGAAAAAGACGGTCTTATTCGCGGATATAAAGCGGTTATTGACTGGGAACGTCTTGATAGTGCAAAGGTTTCGGCAATTATTGAACTTAAAGTTGAACCGCAGCCTGATGCAGGATTTGAACAAATTGCCGAAAAGATAAAGGAATTTAGCGAGGTTGAGTCGGTATATTTGATGTCGGGCGGTTTCGACCTTTGTGTTATTGTTAAGGGTAAGACCTTCCAGGAGGTTGCCATGTTTGTTGCAAAACAGCTGGCTCCGATGGAATATGTCATTTCAACCGCAACCCATTTTATACTCCGTCGTTATAAGGAAATGGATGTTGAGCTTATTGACGACAAAACTGATGACAGGGAGAATATGTTGTTGTGATAGACTACCAAAAGATAATAAATCCTGTTGTCGCAGAGATAAAACCGTCTGGCATCAGAAGGTTTTTTGATATTGCTGCCGAGATGGATGATGTTATATCTCTTGGCGTTGGCGAGCCGGATTTTCAGACTCCTTGGCACATTCGTCAAGAGGGTATTCGTGCTTTGCAAAACGGCAAGACGCGTTACACTGCAAACAGCGGTTTAAAAGAACTTCGTTTATGTATATCGAAGTATATAAAGAATAAAACAGGCGTTGAATATAATCCCGACAGTGAGGTGCTTATAACCGTCGGCGGAAGTGAGGGTATTGATGCTGCCGTTCGTGCGCTTGTAGGTTCGGGCGATGAGGTTCTTATAGTTGAACCTTCATTTGTGTGCTATGAACCCATTGTACGTCTTGCGGGTGGTGTCCCAAAGAGTATTGCGACGAAGCAAGAGAACAATTTCCGTCTTACAGCAGAGGAACTGAAAGAAAATATAACGGATAAGACTAAACTTTTGATTTTGCCGTATCCGGGCAATCCCACGGGTGCTGTTATGCAACGTGATGACCTGGAAAAAATTGCCGAGGTTTTAAAGGATACCGATATAATGGTTATTTCGGACGAAATTTATTCGGAGTTAACCTATACGGGTGAGCCGCACGTTTCTATTGCATCTTTGGACGGTATGACCGAGAGAACGGTTGTTATTAACGGATTCTCAAAGGCATACTCTATGACTGGTTGGCGTTTAGGATATGCTATGGGACCTGCGCCCGTTATCAAACAAATGACCAAAATTCACCAGTTCGGCATCATGTCGTCACCGACCATTTCTCAGTATGCGGCAATTGATGCTATCAAGAACGGTGAAAGGGACATCGAGATGATGCGTGAGGAGTATGACACACGTCGCCGTCTTATAGTTAACGGGTTCAGAAAGCTTGGGTTAGAATGCTTTGAGCCTCTTGGAGCCTTCTATGCTTTCCCTTGCATTAAAAGTACGGGTCTTTCTTCGGAAGAATTCTGTGAACGATTGCTTTATTCCAAAAAGGTTGCGCTCGTTCCCGGTAATGCTTTCGGCGAAAGCGGTGAAGGTTATGTCAGAGCATCCTATTGCTACTCGGTTGCTCATATTAAAGAAGCACTACGCCGTTTAGGCGAGTTTTTGGAAGAGTTGAAAAATGAAAGTAAGGGCTAATGCAAAGGTAAATCTTTCGCTTGATATTACAGGCAGACGCGACGACGGGTATCATACCCTTTGCTCCTGTTTTCAATCGGTAAGCCTCTGTGATGTAATAGAACTGACTCCTGCTTCTGAAATTTCGGTCGGTTGCAGTATAAATGATTTGTTGGGAAGCGACAATCTGTGTTTTAAAGCAGCGCAACTGTTTTTTGCAGAATCGGGAATAGGCGAGGGCGTCAGAATAGATATTGAAAAGCATATACCGGTTGCAGCAGGTTTAGGTGGCGGAAGTGCCGATGCTGCGGCAGTGCTTGTGGCTTTGAACAAAATGTACGGTCAACCTTTAAGTGAAGATAGGTTGTTGGAAATTGCGTTGAGTTTGGGTGCCGATGTGCCGTTTTGCGTAATGGGTGGAACTGTTTTGGCAGAGGGAATAGGCGAGGAAATGACCAAGTTGCCCGATCTTCCGCACTGTTATACCGTTGTCGCGAAGAAGGGCTTTAAAAGTTCTACAAAGGATATGTATGCGGCTATCGACAGTACCGAACCCGAAAGGGTCTCGGATGTTGACGGCATTGTTTTCAGCCTTTTGAACGGTGACCTTGAAACTGCCTGTAAGGCTTTTTATAACCGTTTTGAAGAGGTCACGGAAAGGTCCGTTTTAAATGAATGCAGGTCTATAATGCAGGCTAACGGTTGCCTTTGGGCAGGCCTTTCGGGAGCAGGCCCCTCGGTTGTCGGCATATTTGAAGCCGATAAATGTGAGTGTGCAAAAAAAGCGGTTATGAGTTTAAAAGAAAACGGATTTGAAGCATATCTTTGCGAACCTGCACCAAAAGGTGTAGAGATAATTGAATAAATAAAATCACTCCTGCCAAGAATTTCCTTGTAAGGAGTGATTTTTTTGAACATATCCAAAAGATTAAGAAAGTACATTGATTTAAAAATTCTTTTCAAATCGGTTGCGGTAGCAACCGTCTTTCTGCTTGTATTAAGCCTTGTGAGTTTTGGCTCGCGTTATGATAATATACGGCAGAATGTTTTGCGGCTGCACATTCTGGCGAATTCCGACAGTGCCGAGGACCAGTCGTTGAAACTGAGGGTAAGAGATGCGGTGTTAAAAGAAACCGAAATAATCTTCGCCAATTGTGAAAATGAGCAGCAGGCGGTAAGTGCCGCAAAGCAAAATCTTGGAAAAATTGCCGCAGTTGCCGATGAAACAATTAAGGAAAACGGCTATAACTATACCGTGACTGCCTCGGTTTGCGATATGTGGTTCGAGGACAGGGTCTACGATAACTTCACGCTTCCTGCGGGTATGTATGAGGCGGTAAGGGTTGAAATCGGAGAGGCGAACGGTAAAAATTGGTGGTGCGTGATGTTCCCCGGTATATGTCTGCCAACGGCGTCCGATTCAAACGAACTTTCAAAGTCGTTGTCCGAAAAGGAGACCGATATGTGTGAAAGACCTCAAAAATACACCGCAAAGTTTAAGGTCGTCGAACTGTTTCACCGCTGTCAAAAAGGGCTTAAAAGTTTCTTTGGCAGTTAAATTTTTAATTTTTTAAAAAAATTGCATGCATTTTGGGATAATGTGTGCTATCATTCATACGTTATGAAAACGATATGCGAAAAGGAGAGGGGTGACGACATGAAAGAGGGTATTCATCCGCAGTATGAAACAGTTATCGTAAAGTGCGCTTGCGGAGCGG
The DNA here is from genome assembly GCA_045647525.1 of Acutalibacteraceae bacterium. Lineage (GTDB taxonomy): Bacteria > Bacillota > Clostridia > Oscillospirales > Acutalibacteraceae > UMGS172. Next base: position 6,204 of record JAZRMK010000044.1, on the reverse strand, counting down.
AGTTTGAAACTCGCTCGACAAAGAAGGATATCCGTTTGGATATCTGCTCAAAGTGTCATCCGTTCTTTACCGGCAGACAGAAACTTGTTGATACAGGTGGCCGTGTAGATAGATTTAAGAAGCGCTTTGGCATGGACAAATAATTGTTTGACGAATCAGAACCGCAGTTCTTTGAACTGCGGTTTTTTCGTTTTTAAATTTACGGTTGTGTTTCTGCAAAGTGTTTTGTATAATATTATATATCAATGTCAGATGGAGGTGGACTATGTCGGAATATAAAACCGTAAAACAGCAGGCTGAGGCCGAATACGAAGACAGACGGTCACGCTTTATCGGTGCTGTGATTCCCGTTTCCACCGAAAAGGAAGCCATAGATTTTATTGCCAAACGAAAGAGCGAGACCTTTGGCGCACGCCACAATGTCTATGCCTATATTCTGCGCGAAGGCAATATTGCCCGATATTCTGACGACGGCGAACCCCATTCCACCGCTGGCATGCCGACACTTGATGTTATTAAAAAGAACGGTCTTGTTGATGTTTGTGTTGTTACAACCCGATATTTTGGCGGAATCCTGCTAGGTACAGGCGGGCTTGTTCACGCGTATACAACAGCGGCAAAAATGGCGGTCGAAGCGGCAGGAATAGCCGTGATGAAGCGGTGTTTTCTTTGTTCTGCCACCTGCGAATATACCGATCATAAACGTTTGGAGCAGGTTCTGTGTGATAATGGTGGCAAGATCGTAGATACTGAATATACAGACAAGGTCACCTTGAAATTCACTGTCCCCGAAGGGACTTTCGAAGACCTTTCAAGCAAGACAGTTGATGCGCTTTGCGGCAAGGTGGTTCCTGAAATTTTAGATTCAATTTGGGCCGATTCGGCAGAAATTCTGTAAATTTTCAGAATTTTTGCCGATTTTTTTACTTATTTAAAGATTTTTTATCAAAAATAAAGTAATTTAGAAACTTTTTTCGTAAATTATAAATAGAGAGATATTTTTTGAATTTGGGGGGTGAAGGAATGGCATTGCCGCAGGATTTTTTGATGGAACTTAAATACCGTAACGACATTGAAGGTGTTTTGTCACCGTATATGGCTTTGAAGAGGCGCGGACGCAACCTCGTCGGTCTTTGTCCGTTCCATAACGAAAAAACTCCTTCGTTTACCGTATATCCCGAAAACGGCTCGTACTATTGCTTCGGTTGCGGTCAGGGTGGCGACATTATCACCTTTACCATGAAAGCGGACAACCTTGATTACATTGATGCCGTCAAGAAGTTGGCTGAAAAAGCGGGACTTAAAATGCCCGAAAACGAATTTGATGACAAAGAGCAGAAGTTGAAGAATGATATTTATGAAGCCAACAGAGAGGCTGCAAGATACTATCATTCCTGCCTTATGAGCCCCGAGGGAAAGGCTTGCCTTGATTATTATCTCGGTCGAGGGCTCAGTATCAACACTATAAAGCATTTTGGTCTGGGTTTCGCTCCTGATGATTGGAGAAGGGTGTATTCACACCTTCGCGACAAAGGTTTTTCGCATTATGTTATCTCGCAGGCTGACCTTATCACTGTTAGCGAGAAAAAGGATAAGGACGGCAAAAACTATTTCTTTGACCGTTTCAGGAACAGGGCGATGTTCCCGATAATCAATATTCACGGCAAGGTGATTGGTTTCAGTGGACGAGCAATGCCGGGTGAAGATAAAAAGTACGGCAAGTATGTTAACACCGCTGATACTCCTGTCTACAAGAAAAGTAACAACATCTACGGCATGAACTTTGCCAAAAAGTTCTGTCAGGAACGGGTTATTTTAGTTGAAGGAAATATCGATGTTGTATCGTTGCATCAAGCAGGATTTGAAAATACTGTCGCAGCGTTAGGAACTTCTTTCACCGAGGAGCAGGCAAAACTGCTTGCCAGATATACCAAAGAGGTTTTGGTGGTTCTCGATGCCGATGAAGCAGGCGAAAAGGCAACCGACAGAACAATGAAAATACTCTCAAAGGTGGGCATTGATGCAAAAATCATCCGTTTGCCAGACTGCAAGGACCCTGACGAGTATATAAAAACTCACGGTGCGGGTAAGTTCGAAGCCTTGATAGAGGGCGCAATAAGCGATATCGATTATCGGCTGTATCAGGCTGCAAAGGGTGTTGATCTTGAAATGGACGACGGCAGATTGCAGTATCTTAAAAAAGCCTGCACTGTGTTGGCCGAACTTCAAGACCCCATAGCCGTTGACCTTTATGCGTCAAGATTATCGGATAAATACGGCGTTTCAAAACAGGTGCTTTTAATGAACACCAAGGAAATCGTAGAGAAGCGCAAAACACAACAGTATAAAAAAGAATTGGGTGACATTGTTTCCAATAAGACTAAAAACGACGTTAATCCGCAAAAGCAGACATACAGAAGGGCGGCAACGGCAGAAGAAACGGTCATAACCATTCTTATAAAGCATCCGGACTTGTTTGAAGGTACATATTCTTTGTTAAAACCCGAGGATATGATAACCGATTTTAACAAGAGGCTGTATCAGAGACTTTCTGATATACTGTCGTCCGGCAGTGTGTTTGACTTAGTGCTTCTTGGCGAAAAATTTTCACCTGATGAGGTAGGCTATGTCAGCAAAATGATGACCGCTTCTACTGGAACGGTGGATTCCGAAAGGGAACTCAACGACGCAATTTCGGTTATTTTTAATGAAAGAGAAAAACTGGAAAGCGTTGCGGTTGAAGAGATGACCGATGAGGAATGGGCGGCCGAGATGCTTAAAAAATCAAAACAAAAGAGAAATCAACAAACGGGAGAATAGGGAGTAATTACAATGGAAGAGAAAAAGACAACCAAAAGAAAAAAGGAAGAAGTACTCGAAAATGAGGAAATCGCCGTTAAAGACGACCACCTTATTAACGACAGCTATTTAAAGCCGGACGTCGAGAAGGACAGCCTTGACGATATCGAGGACGTGCCCGATAATCTTGAACACTTGGAGATGGAGCCTCCGCTTCTCGACCTCGACTATATCGAGCCTACCGATGAAGATATCAAGATGACCGAAATCGAAGAGGTTGACAAAATAGATGAAACTGCCGCTGTTGAAAATGTTTCATTGGACGATCCGGTTAAAGTATATCTTAAAGATATCGGTCGTGTGCCGTTGCTTAGTCCTGAGGAAGAGATTGAACTCGCAAAAAAAATCGGCGAGGGCGATTCTTTTGCGAAAAAGAGACTTACCGAGGCAAACTTGCGTCTTGTTGTAAGTATCGCAAAGCGCTATGTCGGTCGTGGAATGCACTTTCTTGATTTGATTCAGGAAGGTAATGTCGGTCTTATCAAGGCGGTTGAAAAGTTCGACCACACCAAAGGTTTCAAGTTCTCAACTTATGCTACTTGGTGGATTCGTCAGGCTATAACCCGTGCTATTGCCGATCAGGCGAGAACTATCCGTATCCCTGTTCATATGGTCGAAACCATTAACCGTTTGAAAAAGATTCAAAGCCAGTTGTTGCACGAAAACGGTCACGAACCGAGTGAAGAACTTATCGCAGAAAAGATGGATATGTCGGTAGAACGTGTCCGTGAGATTATGCGTGTTGCACAGGAACCGGTTTCAATGGAAACCCCTATCGGCCCTGAGGAAGACAGCAGATTGATGGATTTTATCCGTGATGAAGATGCATTAGCACCCGATGACGCGGCATTAAAGACCATCACCAATGAAGATATTGACAGTGTTTTGAAGACTCTTACTCCCAGAGAAGAGGCTGTTATCCGTTTGCGTTTCGGTCTTAAAGACGGCAGAAGTCACACCTTGGAAGAGGTAGGTACAGAGTTTAATGTTACAAGAGAACGTATCCGTCAGATCGAGGCAAAAGCTCTTCGCAAACTCCGTCATCCCGTAAGAAGTAATAAATTTAAGGACAGATAATTTCTATGAAGTATACATATAATACTCAGGGAGTGTGTTCGAGAAGCATTACTTTTGATGTGACCGACGGAATCGTCACCGACATTAAGTTTGCCGGCGGTTGCAACGGAAACTTGAAAGGTATTGCAGCTCTTTGTGAAGGACAAAAGGTTCAAGACGTGATAGAACGCCTTGAAGGACTTACCTGCGGATTTAAGAAGACCTCTTGCCCAGATCAACTTGCCAAAGCACTCCAAAAGACAAGGGAATGACCCTATAAGACCCTAAAAGGAGGGAAAGCAGATGTTTGATGAAGATATAAAGATTGCCGATTTTGGCGATAAGCAAAAGAAAATTCAACCTGCTTCAAAAGCGCAAAGCTCGTATGAGGAGTACGACCGCGAAAACGCAAAAGGTAACACCGTCAGAGCCAAAGCATTCGGCGCAGACCTTGCCGATTCTTTGGTTGCCAATATTGACCGCTTCACAGCGGGCGAGGAGGAAAACGAAAATTCAGAAATTGCCGTTCAACGCGGTATGTTGATGGTGTTTGCCGCTATCGTTTGCATTGAAGGTAAAATCGAAAGTTCGGTTGTATCGCAGATAGCCGAAAACAGCTTTAACGAGGAATTGCAGAAGAAGTCTCCGCAACTTTATGCCGCGGTCAAGCAGTCGGGAGCACTTTCTTTCTATTATCTTGCATACCGTCGTGGAAACGAGGTGGACCGCCGAATCGGTCAGACCTTTGCTATGTTGTGCTCTCATGACGGTGATTCGATTTATCAGGAACTGGGCGAAGCTATTTACTGTTGGTTCTTGATGTTTGCCACAAAGAAGTTGGAAAAATCAGGGATTGCATAAATAACGCCGCCTTTTATTAAGAGGTGAATGTAATATGATTTTTGACATACATACCCATATTTTACCTGGTGTCGATGACGGGTCATCTTGCTTTGAAGAAAGCCTTCAAATGTTGGAAATGGCAGAACAACAAGGCGTTACAGCGGTTGTTGCAACGCCTCACTATTACCACGACGAGCAGGATTTTTCAGAATATTCTGCTTTGGTGGATTTGGCGTATTCTAAACTTTTGAGTCGATATCAAGGTGACATAAAAATATATAAGGGGTATGAAGTTCGGTATTTTAAAGGCATTTCCAAAACCGATGCCGTAAAAAAGATGACGCTTAACGGTTCTGACTATCTTTTGTTGGAATTGAGTTACAGTGAACCGATTACCGACAGTGTTTTGGAAGAAATCGAAGCGCTTTATCACAACTATCGTATTACTCCGATAATAGCGCACATTGAACGATATGCCAGATACCACGGTTTCAGAAGGCTATTGTCGTTGATTGATGACGGAATCGTAATGGCGCACGTCAATACAGCGTCATTTTCTAACGAGTACAAAAGGCGTTCCGTTGAACTTTTGAAATCAGGTTTTGTGAATGTGGTTGCAACTGATATGCATTCGGCTGACCTGCGTCCGCCTGATATGAAGAATGCCTTGCTTGTCGTTAACGATGTTTTAGGTGTTAATGTGTTGCGCAAATTGTCGGAAAGTTATGACCGGCTGTATAACGAGATTGTTTTAAAATAAAATTATTAAAAACGGAGGAATTTAAAATGAAAATTACAAAGGACATGATTATTGGTGACATTCTTGATATGGAACCCGGCACCGCACAGTATTTCTTGGAAATGGGTATGCACTGTCTTGGCTGCCCTGCTTCGAGGGGTGAATCGGTTGAGGCCGCTTGTGCCGTTCACGGTGCTGACTGCGATGCTTTGATTGAGAAGATCAACAAGTATTTGGAAAGCAAATAATGGCTCCCAATTCAAGACTTATGATGATAGCCGGAATGATACGGGAAGGAGACAGGGTTGCCGATATCGGCACCGACCATGCGTATCTTCCGGTGTTTCTCGTTAAAAGCGGTAAATGTCCCGTGGCATTTGCCTGCGATGTCAGTGACGGACCTTTAAAAACTGCCGAACAAAATGTCAAACGGTCTGGGGTAGAAGGCATTGTTTTGCGTAAAGGCGATGGCTTGGCGGCGGTAGACGGCTTGGAAATCGACACTGCCGTAATCGCCGGCATGGGCGGTGACCTTATCGTAAAGATCTTGTCGGCGTGCGAATGGGTGAAAAATGAGCGGTATGAGCTTATTCTGCAACCTATGACTTCGGTTGAGGATTTGCGCTTGTATCTTTTGGAAAACGGGTTTTGCGTAAAAGAGGAAAGAGCAGTCTTGTCGCAAGGCAGAATATATACCGTTATGAAGG
>JAZRMK010000043.1:0-5700 GCA_045647525.1 Acutalibacteraceae bacterium | reverse complement strand
AGAGAAAGGTCGGGAAAGCCACGGTGATTACGGCTATTGACGTTGAAGGCCCTAAGGAATATGAGTGCGAGATAGAAAAGATATACTTTAACGACGGAAGTAAGATAAAAAATATGATAGTCAAAATAACCGATAAGGAGTTGCTTGCAAAAACAGGCGGCATTGTGCAGGGAATGAGTGGTTCGCCTATAATCCAAAACGGCAAGCTTATAGGTGCGGTTACTCACGTACTTGTGGAAGATTGCTCGCGAGGTTACGCTATCTTTGCCGAGAACATGTTAGAAACCGCACAGAGTGTAGTTGACAGTTTGCAAAAAAAGGCCGGGTAAAATAAAAAACAGTGACTATTCGGGTAACCCCGTCAGTCACTGTTTTTGTTGTTTTGGTTTAAATTATTCTGTAAACATCTTGTTGATCTCGTTGATGGTCCAGCGAGTCATAACATCGCCACCGATATGGCCGACGTTGCCACTTGAAATGTAAGCGGAGTAATGACCGTGGCTCTCAGCTTTTGCTGTTGGGAGATAACCGGCCATTCCGTTACACAACTGAACAACAAAGGTTTGCTCAGCATAGCTTCTTGCTTTCATACGGTTGCCGAAATCAAGGAACAATTCAAAGGGGTTAGTTGCAAATGCAATGTTGCCCAAACGAATAACGTGTACTTCGGTGGGGAACACCTCTTTGTTTTGCTGTTCACGGAATCTGTTGATAGTACCTACGTAAACATACATCTTTGCCAAATCGTCAAAGTTGAATTCTTTGCCTTCATTTTCGGCAATATAAGTTTTAAGTTCTCTGACAGCGGTGTTATATTCTGTCATAGTAGCCTTTCTCAAAGGAAGATTGAGAACTTCAACTTTGTGTTTTAAAATAGCATCATTCTTCAATTCGGTAATTTCTTCATAAACCGAAACGATTTCGTTTGCAATGCGCTTACCAACACGGTTGCAACCGCTGATATCGTACATTGAAGGGTCTGCCTTGTGTTTGATGGGGTTAGGACGCTTGACGTTGGGGTCATCAATAGGTGACTCAGGGTTAACCCAACGGATAAGGTCGCGAGGACACTGGTCACCCGCAGCACCGCAAACGCCTAAAAGATAAACATCTTTGCCTAATTTTTCGCGAATATTGGCTTTTGCTCTGCCCCAGAAGTCAGCCGAAATAAAGCTTCTCTGCTCCAAAATTTGAGCAGGGCAGGCGATATTAGCAACTATACCGGTAAGTTTCTTGTCTTTATTGAAAACATAAAGCAACTCAACACCTGAGTCGTTACCGCCCTCCAAAGAATCAAAGTTGGCGGTGTTGACATCACCCCACATTTGTGCTGTGTTGTCATCATAAACAACTCGGCGGCACATACCAACTGCGGCACGGCCGAATTCATTTGCATAGTAAGCCTCGGCTCTGTTATCCCAAGCTTTTTTAGCAACCTTTGCAAGTCTATCGGTAACAAACTCTGTGGCTTCTTCGCCTGTGATGACCGAATCATCGGGTTTTACAAGCGGCTGGTACTGATTATTTGCCGGAAGGAACTCGTTCAAGGTTTTCTGTGTTTCTTCCAACGGTGCACCTTCACGAATGAGAGTGTGTGAACAGTGGGTGTGGGTAACAGCGATGACGAGCTTCATAGGATCGACTTCGTCACAGATTTTAGCGAATTTTTCTCTTGTCATATTCAAAACAAAATTCGGCATACCGACAAGGTCGGCAGAAATCATAATGAGCTGTTCTCCGTCGCAATCAACTGCCATAGCTGTTGCAGTGATTTCAGATTCAACATATTCTGAGATTCTCTCAAAAAACTGTCCTGCAACGCTTACCTTTTTTTCAGGGACAAGACTTTCTTCAGCCCAACCAATAAGCATTTTATCCATGATGGTTTCTCCTTTAAATTTCTCTTACGATTTTAAGCGATGCGTCATAAAGGGCGCAGAACTTTTTATATTTTTTCAAAATATTATCATTAGCTTCCGGTTCAAATCGCTTGGCCATTTTGATGGATTTTGCGGCTTCTTCGAAACTTTCAATATTACCGTCACTGATTGCGGCAATAATTGCCGAACCCAAACAGGCTGCTTCCTTTTCCTCGGGAATCAAAATGGGAAGACCGGTGATATCTGCCTGCAATTTACACCAAACATCACTCTTTGCACCGCCGCCGGTAGCAATAATGGCTTTTAATTCGGTGCCCTTTGCGGTGATGATGTCGCAGTTCTTTTTAAGAACAAACGCAACGCCTTCCATAACGGCTCTTGCCATATCGAACGCGTCGTGTTCCTGTCTTAAACCCCAGAAAACGCCCGATGCATCCGAATCAAATTCAGGAGCATTGGTGCCTACAAGGTAGGGGAGAAATATCAGGTCGTTTTCACCGCGTTCGGCAATAGTTTCGTCGATTGCTCTGAAATCGGTGGTCGGCATGCAGGTGCGTTTGAACCATTCAAGGCTAACTCCGCCACTTTCTGCAACAGGAAGCATTACGTGCGTATCAGGCAGAAAACCGTAATGCATAGCAATACCGCTATCGCGAGGGCAAGGCTCTGTCACCATGGCGGTCATAGCCATAACGGTACCGGTCGAAAGAGTGATACCACCGGGAGCAATATTGCCCGTACCTATCATACCTGCAAAGTGATCAAGAGTTCCGACATTTATGTCGGGTGCAGTTTCAAGACCTAATTTTGCAGTCAGTTCGTCGGTAAGTTTACCGGCGACACTGCAAGGCTCGCAAAGATCAGGAAGCTGAGTCTCGGTAATGCCGATGGCATCAAGCATCTTCTTCCAGTAGCACTTGTTATAAATGTCAAAATAGAACGAGAAGGTTGCGATAGACATATCGGCCTTCATTACACCTGTGAGGTAATAAACAACATAGTCCTTTATCAGCATATAATATGCTGCATTATTGAAAATTTCAGGTTTGTTGTTTTTAAGCCATAAAATTTTAGTTGCGGGCCACGTGGGCAGGACTGCCTGCTGACCGGTAACCTCCTCACACTCTTTCTGAGTAAAGAGTTTTGCCAAAGTTTCGCACTCTTCGGTTGAACGTTCGTCCATCCAGGAGATAACGTTCATTAACGGCTTGCCGTCTTTTCCCACAACGCAAAGCGACTCAGCCTGACCGGTGAAGGCCATCTGTTTTACCGATTTTACGTTGTTTTCTTTGAACATATCGCCGAGTAACGATACCAATACATTACAGTAAGCGTTGGGATCAAACTCCACATAGCCGTTTTCTCTTATGTATTCAACGGGTCGGCTCTTGCGGTCGATAAGTTCCATTTTTTCATTGTAAATGGCAGCCTTGATGTTAGTACTGCCGAGGTCAATACCTATATACAATTAAAACACCTCAAATTATAAGAGTGGCGGGAACCTTACTCATTGACGAGTATGGTTCCCGCCAAGCTCAATTACATAACTAATTCAATGTCCATCATACGACAGAAGTCGCGAATCTCCTCAGTGTAGTCGCCGTAAGCAAGGATAACGTGCTGGCAAGCAACATTCTGAGCAAACTCTTCAACTGTGCAGCTGTCGGGGAATACTTCAAGGCTGGGGAGCTGAGGAGCAGGATCGTCCCAACCGAATTCGTTCCAAGCAGGAGGATTCTTAGCTTCTGCAGTGTAGACGTGCATTTTGTATTTGCCGTTGATATAGTACATTCTTGCGGCGGTTACATAGCCTGTCTTAACCTTGGAAACGTTAAGAAGTGATGCATTAAGCAAACCGAAGGCGGCAGGAAGAACGGTTACATCACCGTCAGTAACTGCCTTGGGAACATAGTCGGGAACACCGATTAGCATACTGTTCTCAAAGAACTCATAGTACTCCAAATAGGGAACGGTCTGATTTGAGAGATACTTCATAGCAAGCTGGGTAACTGCTCCCATAACGTCGTTTTCGGGAACGGTCATAACACCGTAGTAGTGTTCCAAGAGCATAAATACCATTGCAGGCGGGAAGCCCATAAGCTTCTTCATACCGTCAACGTCGATAAGGGTAATTGCTTCCCAACCGCGCTCTTCTATCTTCATACCGATAGCAAGTGCATATTTAACGCCGTTTTCGATAACGCTGTCATCGCAGGCCTTTTTAAATACCCAGTTATCTTTTACAAACTTAACGCCTTCTGAAATCTTTGCAGCATCAAGTTTCTCCATATTCTGTACCATTTCGAGCATCTCGAAAGGTTCGACCTCAACACCGATCTGACCGCGCATTGAATTGCCTTCAAACTGAGTGCCGTAAAGCAACATATCGCGGTAACCCATAGTGCCGACTCTTGCATTTCTGAGAGCAGCCTTTGCACAGGCGGCCTTCAAGAAAGAATCAAGCTTCTTTAAGGGGTACGGCTTGTCAATGATATTGTAAACATATTTAAAGGTGTAGCCCAAAGCTTCAAAAGCAGGACGAATAGCGGTAGTACCTGCCTGCTCGGCGGTGGTAATGATACGGCCGTTTTCCTTCCAACCGCAAAGACCCCAAAGAAGAATAGGAAGGTGGCGGAATTTATCGGTCACGCGGATAACAGCATGAGTGGGAACCCAACCTGCAACGCAGGTGACAATAGCGGCCATCTCGTTGCCGATAAGCTTTTCGATGGCGGCGTCGGCCGTTTTGTATTCAGGATCATCAATAACAAGACCTGCATCAATAACATCATAGCCCAACGATTTAATAACGCCGAGACCTTCGTCGTGTTTCATCTGTAATCTTTCAATAGGGGTATTAACTTCGCCGAAGCAAATAAATCCGATTTTCATAAGTTTAACTCCTTTTTGCTAAAAATTACTTATCGCAGCTAAGCATGGTCTTGCCGTCACCACAGAGCTTCTCGAAATCGTCGACGAATGCTTTGACAGCACTGTCAACGCTTGCGTTTTTAATAAGACCTTCGATAACATCAACACCTATGGTTGCAGCACCGACGCCGTATTCGCAAAGTTCCTGAACCTGCTGTGAGTTTTTAAAGCTTGCAGCAAGGATCTGGGTTTTAAGACCATTGTTTTCAAAAATGTTCTGAATGCACTTTGCTGTTGCGATACCGTTTGCACCAAGGTTGTCGATACGGTTGACGTAAGGTGCGGCATAATCTGCACCGGCCTTGGCGGCAAGGTAAGCCTGCAAGGGAGTGTAGATAGCAGTAGCGGTAACATTATAGCCTTCGCTTGACAAAATTTTCATAGCTTTAAGGCCTTCGGGTATAGTGGGAACCTTGATGTATGTGTTTTTGCCGAGGATCTCAGCCATCTTGTGACCTTCTTCAACCATTTTGTCGGCAGTCAAAGAAATAACCTGTGCGTGCAGTTCTGCATCGGGTCCGATAAATTCGCGGATCTCCTTCAAAACTTCGTAAGGATTACGACCGCTTTTAGCCAAGATAGAGGGGTTGGTGGTAACACCGTCTACGGGATAGAGGTCATAGATCTCCTTGATCTTCTGGATGTTAGCATCATCAATAAGAAATTTCATAAAATTTGCTCCTTTAAATATGTAAATTTTATTTTTAAAAAATTATTTTTTATTCAGTCTTTCACCGACTGCACCGCCCGGATGAATGAGGGCAAATTGTTCTTTCTGATAATCGGTCTCTTCAATGATTGCAGTCTGTAATGCGTGGAAGAGCATGATGAGCGCGGTGGTACTGGTAGTTCCCTGCATATTATACTTATCGGTCTCGCGGTTGACGTA
>JAZRMK010000042.1:0-11037 GCA_045647525.1 Acutalibacteraceae bacterium | reverse complement strand
GAAAGTTCCATCAGGAGCATATGCTGTCCCCGGTGCATTTTAATCCCCGACATGAGTTTGTCACAACACGCCCGGTGCATCCTGCCTGCTTTCATGAAACTTTTGGCAATCTCCATAAGGTGGCCGCTTTGTTCCACCATATTTCACCTCTGTAATTTACATATCAAAAAATAATTAACCTGTTAATAGTTAACAGGTTAATTATTAACTTGTTAACTATTTTTGTTGGGGTGATTTTATTGTCACGTATTACTGCTGAAACATTGAAGGAAACGGTGAATCTGTTTATGAGGACCGACCGTATGAGAAGGTCGGTTTTTGAGCGTCAGGCAAGTGAACGCTTCGGTATTCATCAAAAGCAACATATAACCTTGATGCATTTGTCACGAAACGAGGATATTTCTCAAAAGCAGTTGGCAGAACATTTTCACGTTAGTCCTGCTGCCGTTGCGGTATCGCTAAAAAAGTTAGAGGCAAAAGGTCTTATCAGCCGCACCTCTTCGAGTGACGATGGACGTTGTAATGCTATAAAGATAACCGAAGAAGGCAGGACAATGATAAATGAAACGAAGAAGATATTTACAGCCATTGACAATGCGATGTTCGAAGGTTTTTCTGAATCCGAACTGGAATGTTTTGTTGGACTTTTAAATAAAATTCAAGATAATCTTAAATCGGCTGAAACCGAATTTTGTAAGCAAGGAGAAAACGTATGAAGCAGTGGTTCAAGTACATAAAACCGTATTTGCCGTATTTTATAACCGGTCCTTTATGTATGATAGTTGAAGTTATCGGCGAGGTGTTAATGCCGAAGCTTTTATCGATGGTTATAAACGCAGGTACGGCAGAAACTTTGACAGTTCCCAACAGTATATGGTACTCGCTGTTGATGATAGTCGTGGCAGTTCTGATGATGTTAGGCGGTGTAGGTGGTGCTTATTTCGGTGCCAAGGCATCGGTTAATTTCGCGGCGGATCTGAGAGCAGATGTCTATAAAAAGGTCCAGTCATATTCGTTTAAGAATATCGATAAGTTCTCGGCAGGTTCATTGGTCACGCGTCTTACAAACGATGTTACGCAGTTGCAGAATTTTGTCAATATGCTGCTTCGTATGGCACTTCGTTCACCCGGTATGATGATAGGTGCGCTCGTTATGGCAATTATGTTAAAGCCAAAGCTTTCCATTGTTTTTGCCGTAACTGTGCCGCTTATGCTTATTGCAATTTTTTCGCTTATTTTTGCCGGATTTTCAAGATTTCAAAGAATGCAGCAGAAGGTTGACAATCTTAATAACACAGTGCAGGAGGGCGTCACCAACATCAGAGTTGTAAAGTCCTTTGTACGTGAAGAACACGAGAACAAGCGTTTTAGAAAATCAAATGCAGACCTCAAAGCCGCAGGTATGTCGGCCATGAAAATTATGATCTTCATGCAGCCTGTATCTACCATTATTATGAATCTTACTACCTTGGCTGTAATTTGGTTTGGCGGTAATATCGTAATTTCAGGTGAAATGCGGATCGGTGACCTTTCTGCATTCTTGACCTACGTTAACCAGATACTTTTTTCATTGATGATGGTAACGATGCTTCTTATGACCTCTGCCAGAGCATTGGCATCGGCTCGCCGGATTAAAGAGGTTCTTAACGAAGAGGTTGACATCACCGATTTTGAGGCAAAACACAAGGACAAAAAGGTTGAACTTGGAAAAATTGAGTTCCGTGATGTTACATATCGCTACTACAAAAACAGTGATGAACCCGTGCTCGATAAGGTGAGTTTTACAATTATGCCCGGTGAAACGGTGGGTATTATAGGCTCGACGGGTTGTGGCAAGACGACACTTGTTTCGATGATACCGCGTCTTTATGATGTGGATTCGGGTGATGTCTTGGTAGATGATGTGAATGTTAAGGATTATTCGCTATATAATCTTCGTGAAGGTGTAAGTATGGTTCTGCAAAAGAACGTGCTTTTCAGCGGTACTGTTGCTGATAATTTACGATGGGGAAGCGAAGATGCCACCGACGAAGAGATTGTCAACGCCGCTAAAAGAGCTCAGGCAGATAAGTTTGTGTCCACCTTTACAAATGGATATGAAAGTGAGTTGGGTCAAGGCGGTTCAAATGTTTCGGGTGGACAAAAGCAAAGACTTTGTATTGCAAGAGCACTGCTCAAAAAGCCGAAAATACTTATCCTTGATGATTCTACCAGTGCGGTAGATACTGCAACGGAGGCACAGATAAGAAAGGCTTTCAGGGAAGATATACCCGATGCTACAAAGATTATAATTGCCCAACGAATCTCGTCGGTTATTGATGCAGATAAGATAATCGTAGTTGATGAAGGTAGAGTTACCGGTATCGGCACACACGATGAATTGTTGAAAAACAATACCGAGTACGCAGAAATCTATTACTCGCAGATGGATAAGGAGGCTTGACTAAAATGGCAGGAAGAAGCTTAGAAGACCTCCAAAAGCAGTATAATCAGGTTGCGAAAGACCAAAAAGGCGGAATGATGGGACCGGGCAGAGGGCCGGGTCGAGGCGGGCCTCACGGTAGAGGTCCCGGCGGAAAGCCAAAGAATACCGGCAGCACAATTAAAAGATTATGGGCTTACGTTGCTAAATACAAAATAAGACTTGTACTGGTCTTTTTCTGTATGATAATAAGCACCGTGGCTTCGCTTATCGGCGGTTTTATGCTGTCGCCGATAATTAACCGAATTACAAGGTATGTAGCACCCTCTTTAAAAATTGAATATACTCCTATTGGAAAGTTGGTCGACGGGTTGATTGTTAAACTCTGCAATTCATCTCTGTTTTCAAAAATAGAGATGGCGGATATATTTGTCTATATTATCGTTGCAATCATAATTATGCTTTCGATATACCTTGTAAGCCTTACAATGATATACTTGCAGAGAAGGATTATGCTATCAGTTTCCCAAGGCGCAACCGAGGCAATCAGAAATGACCTTTATAAAAAATTGTTAAAATTGCCTGTTGGATATTTTGATTCAACTCCAACAGGTGAAACAATGAGCCGCTTCACGAATGACGTCGACAATATTGATGTTATGCTTAATAATTCATTGACTGAACTTGTTTCGGGCACAATTACACTTGTCGGCACATTTACATTTATGATAACCACAAACATTTGGCTGACACTCATAACTCTGGTGTTTATTCCGATTTTTGCCAGAGGTGGTGCTGCCATTGGTAAGAGGTCAAGAAAGTACTATTCTGGTCAGCAGGCGGCTTTGGGTGCTGTTAACGGTTATATTGAGGAAACAGTTACGGGCCAGAAGGTCGTAAAGGTTTTCAATCACGAAGATATCTGTGTTGACGAGTTTGAGAAACTTAATAATGATATGCGAGATAAGCAGTTTAAGGCACAGTTTTACGGCGGTATTATGGGACCGATTATGCATAACACAAGCCAGATAAGCTATGCAATAACGGTCGGTGTTGGCGGTATATTGATGGTTTTGACCAACAATTTCGGCCCGGGCGACCTTACCGTTTTCGCAAACTATTCAAAGCAATTCTCTATGCCCATAAACAATATTTCGGCACAGATGAGTACATTGTTTTCGGCTTTGGCGGGTGCTGAGCGCGTGTTCGGTATTATGGATAAGGAGCCCGAAGTACCTCAGTCAGAGGATGCTAAGACAATGAATGAGATGAAAGGTTTTGTTGAAATCAAGGAAGTAACATTCGGATACAAGCCTGATAAGACAATACTCAAAAACATTTCACTCTACGCCAAACCCGGTCAAAAAATTGCCTTTGTCGGTTCGACGGGTGCAGGTAAGACCACCATTACTAATTTGCTTAATCGTTTTTACGATATCAATGATGGAAGTATTACTATTGATGGAGTCGATATTCGTGATATTGACCGCGATAGTTTACGCCAAAACATCGCAATGGTTTTGCAGGACACACATCTTTTTAGTGGTACAATAATGGAAAACATTCGTTACGGAAGACTTGACGCAACTGATGAAGAAGTAATTGCAGCTGCAAAAACCGCCAGTGCGCACAGCTTCATTATGCGTTTATCAGAAGGGTATAATACCGTGATTGACGGTGATGGAGCAAATCTTTCACAGGGTCAAAGACAGTTACTTAATATTGCTCGTGCTGCTGTTTCCAAAGCACCGATACTTGTTCTTGATGAAGCAACAAGTTCGGTTGATACGAGGACTGAACGACACATTGAGCACGGTATGGACCGCCTTATGAAGGATCGCACAACCTTTGTAATTGCACATCGACTTTCTACTGTAAGAAATTCAGATGCAATTATGGTATTAGAGCAGGGTGAGATTATTGAAAGAGGCACTCACGATGAATTGCTTGCGTTAAAGGGTCGCTATTACGAACTTTATACAGGAAAGCGAGAGTTGGACTAATAAAGTAAAGTTTTTTAATTAAAACTCACTTAAAACAAATGCAAACTTTAATAAATTAGGAAAAAACTTGTAAATCTTAATTATGAAAAGTAGTAACACCTTGTACAGTGATGGATTTGCTTTACAATTATATAAAAAAATAAACTGCATTTCCAAACATTGACACATTGTTAAAATAGGTGTATAATTATGTGTAATTTAAATTAAATGGAGGAGAATATTTATGTTTAAGAGTGAATATCTCAATAAAGTTTATGCTGATGTTGAGAAGCGCAATCCGGGTGAGGTTGAGTTTCATCAGACAGTAAAAGAGGTTCTCGAATCTATCGAGCCTGTTGTAATTGCACATCCCGAGTATGAAAAACTCGGAATCATCGAGAGAATGGTAGAACCTGAAAGAACTATAAAGTTCCGTGTATCTTGGGTTGACGACAACGGTCAGGTTCAGGTTAACCGCGGCTACCGCGTTCAGTTTAACTCTGCTATCGGTCCTTACAAGGGCGGTCTTCGTTTCCATCCCACCGTTAACGAAAGTATTATTAAGTTCCTCGGTTTTGAACAGACCTTCAAGAACTCTCTTACCACACTTCCTATGGGCGGCGGTAAAGGTGGTTCTGACTTTGATCCTCAGGGTAAATCTGACGGCGAAGTTATGCGTTTCTGCCAGAGCTTTATGACCGAGCTTGCAAAGCATATCGGTCCTAACACTGACGTTCCCGCAGGTGACATTGGTGTTGGTGCTCGTGAGGTTGGTTATCTCTATGGCCAGTACAAGAGACTCAGAAACGAGTTTACCGGTGTTCTTACCGGTAAGGGTATTACATACGGCGGTTCACTTATCCGTCCCGAAGCTACCGGTTTTGGTGCTGTTTACTATGCAGTTGAAATGCTCAAACATTTCGGCGATGATATCAAGGGTAAGACCTTTGCAGTATCCGGTTTCGGTAACGTTGCTTGGGGTACTGTTAAGAAGATTAACGAGCTTGGCGGTAAGGTAGTTACTATTTCCGGT
Source organism: Acutalibacteraceae bacterium (assembly GCA_045647525.1). Classification (GTDB taxonomy): domain Bacteria; phylum Bacillota; class Clostridia; order Oscillospirales; family Acutalibacteraceae; genus UMGS172. The sequence continues at coordinate 5,600 of JAZRMK010000042.1, read as the reverse complement.
CCTGACGGTTATGTTTATGATCCCGACGGTGTTGCTACCGAAGAAAAGATCAACTTTATGCTCGAAATGCGTGCATCTTGCCGTAACAGAGTTGAGGATTATGCTGATAAGTTCGGCGTTCAGTTCTTCAAGGGCGAAAAACCCTGGGGCACCAAAGTTGATATCATTATGCCTTGCGCAACTCAGAACGAAGTTGGTATGGAAGAGGCTAAGAAAATCGTTGCTAACGGCATAAAATACTATGTTGAGGTTTCCAATATGCCTACAACTAATGAGGCAGTTGCTTACCTTAAAGAGAATGGTGTTATCGTTGCTCCTTCTAAGGCAGTTAACGCAGGCGGCGTTGCTGTTTCCGGTCTTGAAATGAGCCAGAACTCCATGCGTTACAGCTGGTCTTCTGAGGAAGTTGACGCAAAACTTCACACCATTATGTCTAACATTTTTGAATCTTCTGTTAAGGCTGCTAAGAAGTACGGCTTGGGTGATGACCTTGTTGCCGGTGCTAACATCGCAGGCTTTGAAAAGGTTGCAGAAGCAATGGTTGCTCAGGGTGTAGCATACTAATGTTTAAACTAAAAAGCAGGTCATTTGACCTGCTTTTTTCTGTTTATTTCAACCGCGATTTCTTGACAAACTGTTATTGCTGTGAGATAATTGTCGTATAAAGATTTTCCTTTGGGGTGCTAAACAATGATTTATAATGAAGTTAAAAATTTAATAGAATATGCTATTGAAAAGAATTTGATTACAACCGAAGATAAGGTCTATACCATAAACCGCATTTTAGAGGCTTTAAAGATCGATGAATTTGAGGAGCCTGATGTTGTAACCGAAACTGACCTTGAAATAATACTTAAAAATATTCTGGATTTTGCTGTTGAGACGAACCTTATTGACGATAATATCACCGAACGTGATTTGTTCGATACTAAAATTATGGGTCTTTTGTTGCCCAGACCTTCCGAGGTTATCAAGAAATTCTGGTCGGACTATGAGATTTCTCCCGAAACCGCTACGGACAACTACTATAAGATGAGTTGTGACAGTGATTACATACGCCGCTACAGAATTAAGAAGGATTTAAAATGGGTTACCGATACTGAATATGGTGCTTTGGATATCACCATCAATCTTTCGAAACCCGAAAAAGACCCTAAGGCTATTGCTGCTGCTAAAAATGCTAAGCAGAGTGGGTATCCTAAGTGTTTGCTTTGCATTGAAAATGAAGGATATGCAGGCCGAATCAACCATCCTGCTCGCCAGAATCACCGTATTATCCCAATGTCCATCAACGACACACCTTGGATGTTGCAGTATTCTCCTTATGTTTATTACAACGAGCATTGTATTGTGTTCAACTCTCAGCATACTCCGATGGCAATTAACCGCGCAACATTTAAGAAGTTACTTGATTTTGTTAAGTTGTTCCCGCACTATTTTGTCGGTTCGAATGCCGACCTTCCAATAGTAGGCGGTTCTATTTTAAGCCACGATCACTTCCAAGGTGGCCATTATACATTTGCTATGGCAACTGCTCCTGTTGAAACTGAAATAAAATTTGATGGATTCTCGGATGTTGAAGCAGGTATTGTAAAATGGCCTATGTCGGTAATTCGTTTAAGGGCCGATGATACTGAACGACTTATTGAACTTGCTGATAAGATATTAGTTAAGTGGAGAGGTTACACCGACGCAGACGCATTTATTTTCGCCGAAACAGACGGTCAGCCTCATAACACTATAACACCTATTGCAAGAAAATCAAACGGTAAGTTTGAACTTGATTTGGTTCTCCGCAATAATATTACAACAGATGAGCATCCGTTGGGTGTTTATCATCCTCACGCAGAACTCCATAATATCAAGAAGGAAAATATAGGACTTATTGAGGTTATGGGTCTTGCTGTTCTTCCTGCAAGACTTAAAAATGAAATCAAAATTTTGGGTGAAAAAATTGTTGGCGGCGAGGATTTAAGAGCCGATGAAATTACCGCTAAACACGCCGACTGGGTTGAAAGTTTTAAGGATCAGTACACTATTACTGCTGACAATGTTGATGATGTACTAAAAGCAGAAATCGGTAAGGTTTTTGCCAAAGTTCTTGAACACGCAGGTGTTTATAAGCGCGATGAACAGGGTAAGGCTGCGTTCTTAAAATTTGTTGATGCAGTAAACGACTAAATAAAAAAACACGGTAGATTTTCTACCGTGTTTTAATTTTGCTTTCTAACAATCTTATATTCGTCATCAAGCCTGAAAAATGGGCAATCTTTTGATTTAGATGTTAAAAACCTCATATAGTCATCTTCATCCATATTAGCCAAGCAAACATAGCCTTCATAATCGTCATCGTAAGCATAATAAGAACACATATCACAGTTGTTCGCCACAAAATCACCTTCCGAAAGTATTATATAATAAATGATTGATAGTTTCAACGCAAATTTAATTGATGCTTGCAGTTTTTTGTAATATGCTGTAAAATGTATTAAAGACTCTTATTGAAAATACGGAGGATTTATTGTGAATTTATTTAAAAAGCTTTTATGCGTTCTTTGTGTTTTATCTTTAATTTGCACTGTCCCTATCTCTGCTTCTGCAAGTAGTGATTATATTATCGAATTGAATCCCGTTGTCGAAGGCATTGATGGTGATGGTACGAAGTTTGAGTTCAAAGTAACTTGCCATTATCTTGATGAATCCGGTGGAAATGATGATTTCCCCCAAAAATACTATTCAGGGAAATTGGGCGTTAATAATGCAAAGTTTGAATTGGACAAGGATTATGTTCAGTCAGGCGGATATATGTACAAAATAAAAATGCTATCCTGCGATGCTACGGGAATCGTTTTAAATAAAAAAGAAGTAGTTATATATCTTAAAAAGATTGACGGCGAAATATTGGTTATTTTGTCCGACCCCGATAATACCGATGAGCTTGAAAAAGAGATCTCGTCAGGCACAACGGTCATTGACTTCAACTGTAAAAAGGGCAATACCGTAGGTGTTCAATTCAATAAAAACAAACTTTCGAAGATTTATGATGGTACCGATATTTATTCATTAAAGCCCGAGGATTACAGCCTTAAAGGTGTTGCAGCAGGCGAGGACGTAACGCTCAATGTGGGTACGGCAAAATATAATGCTGTTGATGTTGCCAATGCAAAGAGCGTTACTCTTTATGACCTTTCTCTTTCAGGTGCTGATGCAGATAAATATTCGCTGTCTGCCATTGAACTTACAGTTGATGCAGAAATCACGCCAAGACCAATAACTATAACTGCTAATGATATTGTTATTACTAAGGGTCAATCAACCCCCGAATTAACATACACGCTATCTGAAATGTTGATAGCAGGCAATGAGATTGTTGGTCAACTCACCTGCAAGGTTGGTGATAATGCAGGGGAGTACACGATAAATCGCGGCACTCTCACTTTAAGCGATAACTATGCTGTTACATTCAACACCGGTAAATTGACCATTTCTAATTTCGACAAAGCAACTCTTACCGACGGTGCATCCGGAATAACCCTCGTAGGCCATTTTGACGACTATTTCAAGTTCAGTGTCAGTGAATTGCATGAAACGGATAATTCCTATAAAGCCATGAAGCGAGATTTTGACGGTAAAGTTATAGTCGGCTACAAAATATCGTTTACAGGCGATTATGATGGTATGTTGAATTTGAGCGTGCCGGTCAAATCAAAGTATGAGGGCGAGAAGATAACTGTTCATCAGCGAACTTCGTCAGGCGGTGTGTCAAAGTATGAGGCAACAGTGATTGACGGTAAAATCACGATAGCCCTTGAAGAAGATTCTGATATAATTCTCGTTTCAAATGAAAAGGAAGATGAGAAAAAGGCGTCATTTTGGTCAATTCTCTTAAAGACAATTCTAATAATAGTTTTAGTTATTTTAGGATTGGCAGTTCTTGTTGTTGCATTCTTCTTTGGAATGGTATTTTTCAATAAGACAGAGGAACTCAAAAAAATCATAAAATTCTTAAAAAGAATATTTAAAAAGAAATAAAAATAAACCCTCACAGCAAGGACGTTGTTGAGGGTTTTGTTTTATATTGATAAAAAAAGAACTTACAGTAAAACTGTAAGTTCTTTTGGTCCGAGTGACAGGAGTCGAACCTGCGGCCTCTTGAACCCCATTCAAGCGCTCTACCAAACTGGGCTACACCCGGACAACGTTGATATAATATCACATCGTATTACAAAATGCAAGCCTTTTTTTCAAAAATTAAGCAACTTTTAGTAACTATTTTTTTGTCCAGCATAAAATGTTATGGGAAGACATGCTTCCCAGTAATTTTAAGGAGTGTTTATGTGTCGGATTTGAAATACGAGCATTTTCGAAGTGAAAAATGTGGGACATTAAAATTTTCCGATGTTGCATTGGAAAGGTTGCCTTTGACGATGAGCTATACTCCCATGCAGAAAATAGATGATCTTTACAACGTGCAAGAGGCGTTGTTGAGAGGAACACTTTTTCCTGAACTTGATAAGCCTTTCTACGGTAAGTTCACGGGGGAGAGAAGAGTATGAGGTCTAAGCTATTGAAAGAAATTTCAGCTGCGCAGTTTGCTTTGATAGAATTAAAACTTTATCTCGACACTCACCCTTGTGATAAAAAAGCTGTTGCCGAAGCAAAAATGGCTGAGAAAAAGTATAACGAACTAGTTAAAGAATTTGAGGAAAAGTTCGGTCCGTTGACTTTTGGCGGAGACATGACTGATTTTGAATCAAATTGGGTTAGCGACCCGTGGCCGTGGGAAAAGGAGGCTAACTAAATGTGGCAGTATCAAAAGAAATTACAGTATCCTATTAAAATAAAGCAGACTAACCCGAAGCTTGCAAGTCTTATTATGACGCAGTACGGTGGCCCAGACGGTGAAATCGGCGCAAGTTTGAGATATTTAAGCCAACGTTATGCTATGCCTTATCCTGAGTTGAAGGGTCTTTTGACCGACGTTGGTACCGAAGAGCTTGCTCACTTGGAAATGGTTGGAACTATCGTTTATCAGTTGACCAGAAATCTGTCGGAAGAGGACATCAAGAAGGCAGGATTTGACGCATATTTTGTTGACCATACGGCAGGTATTTATCCCGTGTCGGCGGCTGGTGTGCCTTACAATGCATTCAGCTTTGCGTCCAAAGGCGATGCTATCACTGATATGCACGAATCATTAGCGGCAGAGCAAAAGGCAAGAACAACCTATGACAATATTTTGCGCTACTGCGCAGATGACCCTGATGTGCGCGATGTAATTAAGTTCCTGCGTCAGCGAGAAGTGGTCCATTACCAGCGATTTGGTGAGGGATTAAGACTTCTCACCGATAGACTGAACGACAAGAACTTCTACGCAATCAACCCGAGTTTTGATAAGTAATACAAAAAGCAGATGGGAAACCATCTGCTTTTTTAACTATGAAATCGTTCGACTTTGTTTGAAAATTTTCCATCCGTCCGACCTTATATCAGAATGCAAAAATAAGAAAGCAGATGGGGTCATCCATCTGCTCTTATCTGTTCGACATATTGGAATTGGACAAAGGTATCACTTATTTTTTCGCAACTACAATAGGCTG
>JAZRMK010000041.1:0-15759 GCA_045647525.1 Acutalibacteraceae bacterium | reverse complement strand
AACTCTATATGCAATTTTAGTCAACCCATATATTAGGAATGATAAATTTTTTCATACTGTTCACAAGTTCCACGGCACATCATCACAAGGTTCAGCACTAAATTCCAATTTTTTTTGGGTTTTCGGGTGCCAAAATGAAAGATATGCAGAAAAAAGTGCAAAGTTACCGGTATATTCAGAACCGTATTTTCTGTCACCGAAAACTGAATGTTTTCTACTACCAAACTGCACCCTTATCTGATGTGTACGACCAGTTTTAAGTGAAATACGGACCTTTGACAATATCTTTCCGTTATACTCAGTAAATCCTAATCGCTTAAAGTTCAAAATTGCCTTTTTAACACCTTTTCGTTCTCTTTTTACCACATAGGTCTTGTTTTTAGTTCTGTCGTGAAAAAGAAGATCGGCAAAAGTTCCCTCTTCTTCTATTTCCCCTGCAACTACCGAAAGATATTCCTTTTTAAACGTACCGTCTTGTATCTGCTTTGAAAGTATGGAGGCAGACAACTCATTCTTTGCAACCACCATAAGACCCGACACCTCTCTGTCAAGTCTGTGAACAATAAAGGATTCGAAATTGGACATCAAAAGCTCTGCAACGTTTTTCCCGTTACCGCCTTCCGAGTTGACTCCGGGCGGTTTAATTATTACAGCAATCTGCTCATCCTCATAAATAATATTTATTAAATGATCCATATTCCACACTCCTTGACAGTGTCGTTTAAAAATACTATACTTAAATTAAAGGGGGCTTCAAATTATGTTATTGATAAGAAAAATTGACAGTCTGCAGGTTGACGAGATGGACATTTGGGCAACCTATGTATCACAGGAACGCCACAATTTTGTCTATGCAAAGAAAATCGAAGCCGACCGTTTTCGCAGTATTTTAGGTGACGTGATGATGCTTATGTGCATTATGGAAATGACATATTCTGACCTACCAAGCATCAAAATCGAATACTCGGAGCACGGCAAACCTGTCTGTACATCACACGACGTTTATTTCAGTGTATCCCATTCGGGAGATTATGTAATCTGCGTTGCTGACACAAAAGAAATCGGTGTCGACATAGAGAAAATCAAGAGTGTCCCCAATACACTGATTCGTAAGATTTTCAACAAGGTCGAAGCTAATTGGGCTAGCAGTTCCGACGAGAGATTTTTCGAAATTTGGACCGCCAAAGAGGCTTACCTTAAACTAACGGGTTTGGGTATAAGTGGCGGTTTGAAGACCGCAGTTGTTGACCCCGAAGCCAAGACCGTAAATGACCTGACTTACAAAACCGTAGTAACCGACGACGGATATATCTACACCGTTGTAAATTAAAAACACAATAGAAAATAAAAGCAAAAGCAGGTCGAAGACCTGCTTTTTATTATTTAACTGGATTTTTTTCGGTATAAATAACTGTGACATCAGGATGCAACTGTAAGATAGAAGCAGGAACCTGCGGGTCGATAGGACCAAAGAAAGCCTTTTCAAGAATTTCTTTTTTGTTAAGTCCGTTAGCAATAAGGATAATCTTTTTAGCACCCATAATTGAACCCATGCCCATAGTAACAGCCGAAGTAGGAACCTCGGAAATGTCGTTAAAGAATCTTGAATTTGCTTTAATGGTAGATTCATCAAGAGTGACTTTGTGGGTGGGTTTTACAAAGCAGGTATCCGGTTCGTTAAAGCCGATATGACCGTCGGGTCCGATTCCGAGCAACTGAATGTCAATACCGCCGAAATCAGCAATTCGTTTATCATATGCTTCGCATTCGGCATCGATATCAGCAGCTGTGCCGTTGGGAACAAAAGTGTTTGCTTTGTCAATGTTGATGTGGTCGAAAAGGTTTGTGTTCATAAAATAGCGATAACTTTGGTCATTTGCAGCGTCAAGACCGTAATACTCATCAAGGTTTACAGAGGTCACCTTTGAAAAATCAAGGTCTCCTGCCTTGTTCCACTCAATCAGTTGAGCATAAGTTCCAAGCGGAGTACTGCCGGTAGCAAGACCAATAACACACTCGGGCTTTCTGACAATTTCTGCTGCAATTATAGCGGCTGCTTTTCTGGACATAATTTCATAAGAATCAACTGTGATATAGCGCATAATGTTCACCCATTCTTTAAAATATATCAACATAGCAACGAATTGTTATGTTAAATACAAAAAAATTATATGTCTTTTTAACGATAATATTATACTACTATAAAAACTCTATTTCAATATTTTTTTGCTAAAAAACTTACCAAATTTCTAATATTTTTGTAAATGAAAAGCCTGACAGCATAAAATGCTTTCAGGCTTTTTTGCTTAATTTTTAGCTTTTGTTTCGCAATAAAGACAACGATAGACCTTGCTCTCTTTATCGGTGAGCTTAAAAATATGAGGTAACTCCTGCTCTGTTGTGGTAATGCATCTTGGGTTCATACACTTAATAACATTAGTAATCTTATCAGGCAATTCCATATGCCTTTTTTCAACAATAACACCGGATTTAACGATATTAACCGTCATACCGGTATCAATGTAGCCCAGAACATCAATATCAAAATCAAAATCGCAATCGATTTTGACGATATCCTTTTTGCCAATCTTACGGCTGGCAACATTTTTTATGATAGCAACCGAGCATTCAAGCTTATCGAGCCCTAAAAGATTGTATATTTCCATTGCTTTACCTGCGGTAATATGGTCGATAACTATACCGTTTTTGATTGAATCAATATTCATTTTGTTACCTCCAAAAGCTTCATAATAAGTGCCATTCTGGCGTATTTTCCGTTGAGTACCTGTTTAAAGTAACAAGCTCTCGGATCATCGTCGATAGCAACGCTTATTTCGTTGACTCTTGGCAGCGGATGCAAAATCGAAAGATCAGGTTTTGCATTTTGCAGTTTTTCAGGAGTTAAGATATAACTGTCTTTAAGTCTCAGATAATCTTCCTCGTTGAAGAAACGTTCTTTCTGAACACGTGTCATATAAAGGATATCAAGTTCAGGCATAACGGTTTCCAAATCGGTAGTCTGCTTATATTCAATTCCGTGTTTTTCAAGAACATCGTTCTTAACATATCCCGGCAATTTCAACTCATCAGGAGATACCAGTACAAATTTTATACCGCTGTAACGGGACATAGCCTCTATAAGAGAATGAACAGTACGTCCAAATTTAAGGTCACCACAAAAGCCTATTGTAAGGTCATTGAGTCTTCCCTTTTCACGCTGAATGGTAAGCAAATCGGTAAGTGTCTGGGTAGGATGATTATGACCACCATCGCCCGCATTGATAACAGGGATCGACGCATTCATAGCAGCAACAAGCGGAGCGCCTTCTTTGGGGTGACGCATTGCAATAATATCTGCATAGCAAGAAACTACTTTTGCAGTATCGGCAACACTCTCACCCTTTGACGCAGACGAACTTTGTGCTTCTGAAAAGCCGAGAACACTTCCGCCAAGTTCAAGCATAGCAGCCTCAAAACTAAGTCTTGTACGGGTAGAGGGCTCGAAAAACAATGTTGCCAACTTTTTACCTTTACAAACCTCGCTATACTTCTTGGGATCGTCAATAATATCATTTGCAACAGAAATAAGTTCGCTGACCTCTTCAATCGACAGGTCTAAAACACTTATAAGACTTCTCATCGTTTAAAGTCCTTTCGTTAAAATTTAAGCTTTTGCACCGTTAATTTCAAGGTACTTCTTAATACGGTCAACATTCTCGCGGTTAGCTTCGTCCTCTTCAAGATATTCAATGATATCGTAAACGTCAACAACCGAGTATACAGGGAAACCGTACTCCTCGCCAACCTCAGCCATAGCACTCTTTTCGGTCTGGCCCTTCTCCTTGCGGTCAACCATAACGAATGTTGCTGCAACCTTAGTGCCTTCTAACTTAGAAAGGATCGCCATACTTTCTCTGATTGCGGTACCGGCAGTGATAACATCTTCAACAATAACAATTCCCTCACCGACAGTAGGCTTGTAACCTACAAACACTCCGCCTTCACAGTGATCCTTTTCCTCTTTTCTATTGAAGAAGAAAGGAACGTCAAGACCCTCTTTCGAAAGAGCGCAAGCAACTGAAACTGCAATGGGAATGCCCTTGTAAGCAGGTCCGTAAAGAACAGTTTTCTTGTTGCCAACCTTTTCAAAATATGCCTTTGCATAAAATTCGCCAAGTTTAGATATCTGGTCGCCTGTTTTAATGTCACCTGCGTTGATAAAATAAGGAATCTTTCTTCCCGATTTTGCGGTGAAATCACCAAACTTTAAAACACCGGCACCTTCCAAAAACTGAATAAATTCTCTCTTATAACTTTCCATAATCAGCACCTCACTTTAACTTAATCACAGAACTCTGCCACGCAGCGTTCGTAGGCTGCAACAGGATCCTCTGCTGCGGTAATAGGACGTCCAACAACAATATAGTCAGAACCTATTCTTTTAGCCTCTGCGGGAGTCATAACTCTCTTCTGGTCACCAATATCACCGTCAGCGAAACGAACACCCGGTGTTACTGTCATAAACTTTTCACCGCAGACCTCGTGAACCTTGCCTGCCTCCAACGGTGAGCAAACAACGCCGTCAAGACCGGCTACCATTGCGTTATGAGCGTAGTGCATAACAACCTTATCGATAGGCTCTTTAATAAGCAGGTCGTTTTCCATTCTCTCCTGATCGGTAGAGGTCAACTGTGTTACAGCAATAAGCAAGGGTCTTGTGCCATCGGGACGCGTAAGACCTTCAAGTCCTGCCTGCATCATTGATATAGTACCACCTGCATGAAGGTTGGTCATATCAACATCAAGTCCGGACAAAACCGCCATGGATTTTTTTACGGTATTAGGAATATCGTGGAGTTTCAAGTCAAGGAAAATTTTATGACCTCTTCTTTTAATTTCTTTCACGATTTCGGGACCTGCTGCATAAAACAGTTCCATACCGATCTTAACAAAAGGTTTTCTGCCTGTGAATTTGTCAAGGAATTCCAAGCAAGCCTCTCTGCTCGCAAAGTCGCAAGCAATAATAACGTCCTTACCCATTAGTGTGCTCCTCCTATTATATCAGTTAAATTTGTAATACCGTACTTTTCCATAACCCTCGGCAAGTCATTGATGATATCGCGTGATGCAAACGGGTCAACAAGATTAGCTGCGCCTGTCTGGACAGCGGTTGCACCTGCTAACATAAACTCAATAACATCTTCGGCAGTACTGATACCTCCCATACCGATAATGGGGATCTTAACCGCATCAAACACCTGATAAACCATTCTTACTGCAACAGGCTTGATGGCAGGACCCGAAAAGCCGCCTGTTTTGTTGGCAATTACGGGTTTTCTTGTTTTTAAATCAATTCTCATACCGAGAAGTGTATTTATAAGACTTATACCGTCAGCACCCTCTGCCTCGCAAGCTTTAGCAATAGATGCAATATCCGCAACATTGGGAGACAACTTGATGTAAATAGGTTTATCGGTTGCCTTTCTTACCGCCTTTGTTACAGATGCAGCCGCCTCGGGAGTTGTGCCGAAGCTCATGCCGCCACCGTGAACATTAGGGCAGGAAATGTTGATCTCAAACCAACCAATCTGCTCTTCACCGCTTAAACGTTCAACAGTATAAACATAATCGTCAATCGCAAATCCGCTAACATTAGCCATAACAGGCTTATGGAAGCATTTTTTTAGTTTCGGTAATTCCTCGGAAATAACCTTTTCAACACCGGGATTCTGCAAACCAACAGCATTAAGCATACCCGAAGGGGTTTCGGCAATTCTCGGTGTAGGATTACCGAATCTCGGATCCTTGGTTGTGCCCTTAAAGGAAAAGGTGCCAAGGCAGTTAATATCATAAAGTTCTGCAAATTCATAGCCAAAACCGAATGTACCGCTGGCAGGGATAATAGGATTATCGAGTTCGATTCCGCTTAAAACAACCTTTGTGTTTACCATATTATCTCCTCCCTTTCCAATACAGGTCCATCTTTGCAGATGCGCTTATTGCCATATTTTGTTTTACAACTGCAACCCATACAAGCGCCAAATCCACAGCCCATTCTTTCCTCAAAGCTGTACTGACCGCTGGTCACCGCAGTTTTTTCAATAGCTTTAAACATAGGCTCAGGTCCGCAGGTGAAGAAGTAGTCATAGTCAACCAACTTCATCGCATCGGTCACAAAACCTTTTACACCTACACTGCCATCCGCAGTAGCCACAAGAACAGTAGCACCCAAAGCCTCAAATTCATCTTTCAAAAAGACTTCCTCAGCAGTATTAAATCCCAGAACTACCGATACTGATTTACCTTCCTTTAAGAGCTTTTTAGCAAGTGCATAAAGCGGAGGAACACCCACACCGCCACCGATAAGAAGCGGTTTGGCACCACTCTTTTCGGTGTTATAGCCGTTACCTAAGGATACAAGCACATCGACCATTTGACCGACAGTCATAACGCTCATCTGCTCGGTTCCCTCACCTACTACCTTGTAGATAAGAGTAATGGTATCCTCGTTCCAGTCGCAAATCGAAATGGGACGGCGAAGGAACTTGCCCTCCAACTTCAAATTCACAAACTGACCCGGCGCGGTGATAGGCGAAGTATCACCGCAAAGGACCATTTTATATACATTTTTTGCTATTTTTTCATTTGAAAGTATTTCATAAAACGCTTGAATCATTTTATACCTCTTCTAAATTTAAGCATCAATAGTAGAAACGCAGAGTGTTGTTTCTTCCAGAACATCAAGCAAAACCTTAACCGTATCAAGTGCAGTAAAGATGGTCACATTATTTTCGGTTGCGGTCTGACGAATCTGATGTCCGTCATTGCGCTGGTCACTGTCACCAATATCCTTTGTGTTAATGACGTATGCAATATGACCCTGACGAAGTGCCTCGGGAATTTCCTCACAGCCTTCGCTGATCTTACCGAGAACATGAGTTCTTATACCGTTCTTCTTTAAAAACTCAGCAGTTCCTTCGGTTGCCTCGATATTAAAGCCGAGGTTATAGAATCTGCGAATAAGTGGCAATGCCTCTTCCTTATCACGATCGGCAATAGTCGCTAAAACAGTGCCGTAGTTCTGCAAATGCATACCTGATGCCTGCAAAGCTTTATAAAGTGCACGATTGAGCTTGTCATCATAACCAATGGCTTCACCAGTGGACTTCATTTCGGGCGAGAGATAAGCATCAAGACCTCTTATCTTATTGAACGAGAATACAGGTGCCTTTACGTACCAACGTTTCTTTTCATCGGGATAGATATCAAAGAATCCTTGTTCTTTGAGGCTCTTGCCCAAAATAACTTCGGTAGCAATATCAGCAAGACTGTAACCGGTCGCTTTTGAAAGGAACGGCACGGTACGTGACGAACGAGGATTAACCTCAATAATAAATACATTGTCATCTTTATCAACGATAAACTGAATGTTGTAAAGACCAACTATGCCGATACCAAGACCTAACTTCTTAGCATACTGCAAGATAGTTCCCTTAACTTTATCGGATATACTGAACGAAGGATATACGCTAATAGAGTCACCTGAGTGAACGCCGGTGCGCTCAACAAGTTCCATAATACCGGGGACAAAAACATCTCTTCCGTCGCAAATAGCGTCGATTTCGACCTCACGGCCCGAAATATATTTATCAACGAGAACGGGCTTGTCCTCATCAATTTCAACAGCAGTTCTCAAATAATGACGGAGCTGTTCCTCATTAGCAACTATCTGCATTGCTCTGCCGCCCAAAACAAAAGAAGGACGAACAAGAACGGGATAACCGATTTCGGCAGCAGCCTTGATTCCATCTTCAATTTTTGTAACTGCCTGACCCTTTGCACGAGGAATATTAAGCTCGTTAAGGAGGTTTTCAAATGCGTTTCTGTCCTCTGCTCTGTCAATAGCTGCACAGTCGGTACCGATAATCTTGACACCTCTGTCGGCAAGCGGTTGAGCCAAGTTGATAGCGGTCTGACCGCCGAGCGATGCAATAACACCTTCGGGTTTCTCAAACTCAATGATATTCATAACATCTTCGGGGGTAAGAGGCTCAAAGTAGAGCTTGTCAGCAGTTGTATAGTCGGTAGAAACGGTTTCGGGGTTGTTATTGATAATAATAGCCTCGTAACCCGAATTTTTAATTGTAGTAACAGCGTGAACAGTTGAATAGTCGAACTCAACACCCTGACCGATACGAATGGGACCTGCACCCAATACAACTATCTTTTTCTTATCGGTAAGAACAGAAGTGTTCTCATCGGAATAAGAAGAATAGAAATAAGGGATGTATGCATTTGTATGGCAAGTGTCAACCATCTTAAATACGGGGAACAAATTATTCTCTTTACGGAAGTTGTAGACGTCGATTTCGTTACACTTCCAAAGACGTGCAATGTACTTATCGCTGAATCCCATCTTTTTGGCAGCGGTGAGTGTTGCAAGATCTTTAACATTTGCCTTCAACGTTTCTTCCATATCAACGATCTTTTTAATAGATTCAAGGAAGAATGCAGTAATTTTAGTGATTTCGTGAATCTGCTCTACACTTACACCGCGAGCAAACAATTCAGCAATAGCGAACACATTGTCGGAACGGAACTCGGTAATATATTCGAGCAACTCGTCATTGGTCATATTATCGAATTTTGCAAGATAGATGTGATTTACACCGATTTCCAAAGAACGAATGCCTTTGAGCAAGGCTTCTTCAAGATTAGAACCGATACCCATAACCTCGCCGGTTGCCTTCATCTGTGTGCCGAGTTGATTGGAAGCGTTTGCAAACTTATCAAACGGGAATCTGGGAAGCTTTGCTATAACATAGTCAAGCTGAGGTTCAAAAGCAGCGGTTGTATTGGCAATTTTAATTTCATCCAAGGTCATACCAACTGCAATTTTAGCAGTTACACGTGCAATAGGATAACCCGAAGCCTTTGATGCCAATGCAGAAGAACGGGAAACTCTGGGGTTTACCTCGATAAGATAATACTGGCTTGAATTAGGATCTAACGCGAACTGAACATTACAGCCACCTTCAATTTTAAGTTCTCTGATAATCTTGATAGCACTGTCATTGAGCATCTTCAAATCATGGTCATTAAGGGTCATAATAGGAGCAACAACCAAGGAGTCACCGGTGTGAACACCAACGGGGTCGATGTTTTCCATACCGCAGATGGTAATGGCATGGTCACTACCGTCACGCATAACCTCGAACTCGATTTCCTTATATCCCTTAACGCTCTTCTCGATAAGAACCTGATGAACGGGAGAAAGTTTGAATGCGTTAAGACCGATTTCAACAAGTTCTGCCTCATTGTATGCAAAACCGCCACCGGTACCGCCCAAGGTAAACGCAGGACGGAGAACAACGGGATAACCGATTCTTTCAGCCGCTTCCTTTGCTTCCTCAATGCTGTAAGTGATTTCGGAAGGAATGGTAGGCTCGCCGATAGACTGGCAAAGTTCTTTGAACATTTCACGGTCTTCTGCTCGCTCGATACTTTCACTGTTAGTGCCCAAAAGTTCAACGCCACATTCCTTTAAAACGCCCTTCTTTTCAAGCTGCATAGCAAGGTTAAGGCCAGTCTGTCCACCGATACCGGGAACAATAGCATCAGGACGCTCGTAACGCAAAATCTTTGCAATATATTCCAAAGTCAGCGGTTCCATATAAACCTTGTCTGCGATAGTTGTGTCGGTCATAATGGTCGCAGGGTTAGAGTTGCAAAGAACAACCTCGTAACCTTCTTCTTTAAGTGCTAAACAAGCCTGAGTGCCTGCATAGTCAAATTCGGCAGCCTGTCCGATAACGATAGGACCCGAACCGATGATCAAAACCTTTTTAATGTCCGTTCTCTTTGCCATAATTATCCTCCAAATATATTAAAAATTCATTTTAAACAAATTTATTTATCTATATATGTTATCTTACCGTTACAGGTGGTAAGTCGGCATCTGCCGAACAGTCTTTCACCTTCAAACGGTGTTGCCCTGCCCATTGATAAGAACTCATCAGGGTCAACCGTAAACTCCTCGTTCAAGTCCCAAACCGTGAAATCTTTCGTTTCGGGCAGTCCGAAACGTTTTCTCGGGTTGATACACATAACCTCTATAAGTTTTTCAAGTGTCATAACACCTGTTTTGACAAGCTTTGTATAAAGCACGGGAAATGCCGTTTCGATTCCGACAACTCCCATCATACTGCCTTTAAGACCTTTTGATTTTTCTTCTGCACTATGCGGAGCATGGTCGGTAGCTATCATATCAATAGTTCCGTCCAAAAGGCCAGCTATAAGCGCTTCCCTGTCCTCTTTTGCTCTCAAAGGCGGATTCATCTTGAACCTGCCATCTTCCTGCAACATACTGTCATCCATTGTAAGATAATGAGGTCCCGTTTCACAGGTGACATTCACCCCACGCGCCTTTGCCTCACGAATAAGCTGAACACTTTCTTTTGTTGAAATATGACAAACGTGATATTTACATCCGGTCTTTTCGGCAAGCAGGAGATCTCTCTTTATCGGTCCCCACTCACTTTCACTGCAAATGCCTTTGTGTCCGTGAGCCTTAGCATATTCGCCGTCGTGGATATAACCGCCGAATAGCAGAGAGTTGTCTTCACAATGAGCAACGATCATCAAATCGTTTTCGGCTGCTATCTTCATAGCCTCCTCCATCATTTCGCTCGACTGAACACCTCTGCCATCATCGGAAAACCAACGGGTATACTCTTTTAAAGACTTAAAATCAACCAACTCTTTACCCTTTTCGCCCAAAGTTATCGACGCATAAGGGTGAACATTTATCACAGCATCTTTCTTTATTATATCCAACTGCTGCTTCAAGTTCTCGACAGTATCAGGAACAGGATTGAGATTCGGCATCGAAAAAACGTCGGAATATCCTCCTCGAGCAGAAGCTCTCGTACCCGAAGCTATAGTTTCTTTATAAAAAAATCCCGGCTCTCTGAGATGAACGTGAACATCACAAAAAGTCGGAATAATTAAACAATTTGAAAAAGAAACAGAGACTCCTGAATCGTTTAAAACGGAGTCGGTGAAAATAATGTCGTTGATTTGATTGTTGGCGTATTTTTTACACTTGTCAAACATAATTCCCATATTTTTCACCTCAAAAAAATGCCTTGCCGAACGGCAAGGCGTTAATGCGCACCAAAAGAAACCTCAAAGTGTTCTTTTCACATATTTATCATCTTACCGTGGCATTTGCATCACATTAATGATTCATTTTTAGTATTCTACCATATACCTGCTGTTTTGTCAATATTCGAGCTACAAAATATTGAAGAAAAACTGTACCAAATTTTACTTGAATTTTGCGAAAACGACCCTGCATTTGCGTTTTACAAATCTTAACAAACAAGAGTATATGACCGACAAGGTTACATTACCCGTTTTTGCCACAAAAACCGTCAACTTGTTTGACAAACCTTCTGTGTCAGCATTTTTTGCGCAAAATTCAAACAGTTCGGACTTTACGACCGTTTTGATTCGAGTCCTTCGTTCCTTGGCACTAAGGTCAGAGCCAAACGAATCTGCAAAGCAGGAATACATATTTCTTAAATGATACAGATTACAGTATCTTTTAACCGCAATATCACCGTCTTTACAAAATTCGGTCAACATATGATAACGTTTAGTCAAAAACTCTGCTTTTCTGGGGTTATATGATGAAGTTATACTGCTTTTGCCATGTTGAATGTAATGATAAAAGCATCGGTCAACAGTGATGATTTTTTTACAAACTGAAAGATATTGAAGACAAAAAGCCGTATCCTCAAAAAGTTCACCAACAGGCATTGTAAGACCGTTTTCAACGATCACACTGCGTTTAAAAAGCTTGTTGCATGCAGTATCAAGAATCTGCTGTGATTTTAAACTTTTTAAATCAGGAAGCAATTCCTTTACAGAATTATAAACGGCATTTTGAGGTGTTTTATCAACCGTAAACACCGAACCGTCCTTTAAAACGGTATCGTGATGATAACCGACAATAACGGTATCGGCGTTGGTGTTAGTTACCGCGTCATACATAACCTGCAAGGCATCGGGATCAATATAGTCATCTGCATCACAGAAAGTTACAAACTCGCCCTTTGCCACAGAGATACCGACATTTCTTGCGTTGGACAGTCCACCGTTGGCAATATCAACACATCTTACGCGTCTGTCAGAAAGCGCGAATGCAGAAGCGACGGCAAGGGTGGAGTCACTCGAGCCGTCGTTCACTATTATCAATTCTAAATCCTCAAATGTCTGCCCTAAAACCGATTTTATCGCCGTTTTGAGCAACTTCGACGCATTATATGCGCATATAATCACACTAATTCTTGGCATCAGTATTTATAAGTTCCTTCTGCAACATGGCGGAGATGTTCACCGTAGGGTGATTTGCCGTACTTCTCGGCAGAGGAAAGCAGCTTGTCCTTAGTTATCCAACCGTTTTTATAAGCAATTTCCTCAATGGCGGCAATTTTAACCGACTGTCTGTTCTCGATTACTCGCACAAACTCTGCTGCTTCGCTTAAAGCATCGACTGTACCTGTATCAAGCCAGGCAAATCCTCTGCTCAAAGTAACTACGTTAAGGCTGTCGTCTTCAAGGTACATCTTGTTAAGGTCGGTTATTTCCAACTCACCTCGTTTTGAAGGCTTGACCTTTTTAGCCAACTCAACAACGCGGTTATCATAAAAGTACAGTCCCGTTACGCAGTAGTTTGATTTAGGATGCTGAGGTTTCTCCTCAATAGAAATTGCCTTGCCGTTCTCATCAAACTCAACAATACCAAATCGCTCAGGGTCATTAACATAATAGCCGAACACGGTTGCGCCGACCTGTTTTGTTGCAGCCTCTTTGAGCAATTTAGAAAATCCGTTACCGTAGAAGATGTTATCACCTAAAACCATGGCGCAACTATCGCCATCAATAAACTCTTCACCGATAAGGAAAGCCTGTGCCAAACCGTCAGGAGAAGGTTGAACTTTATATGAAAGATTTATTCCGTAATCCGAACCGTCACCCAAAAGTCTTTCGAAATTAGGCAAATCAGTAGGGGTTGAAATTATAAGAATGTCCTTAATACCTGCAAGCATCAAGGTGGACAGAGGATAAAAAATCATCGGTTTATCGTACACGGGTAACAACTGCTTAGACGTCACCATAGTAAGAGGATAAAGTCTGGTACCCGAGCCACCTGCAAGAACAATACCTTTCATAAAACTACTCCTTCCATACACAAAAACAGAGATATTTCAACAGTATTATATCATTTTAATTTACACATTTCAAGTATTACGTAAATAAAAGAAAAAGAGCTCGTTTTCGAGCTCTTTTTTAGAATTATTTTGTCATATCAGCAGTGAACTTTGTGACTAATGCTTCGTTAATAACAACAGCATCCACAGGTTTTTGATTTGAATCAACTTCGGTCTCGGCAATAGCATCAACAACATCCATTCCTTTAAAGACCTGTGCAAATACAGTGTGTCCGCCCGCCGATCTCCATGCACCGTCGAGTGTTATATTTCCGCCGTTAGCTTTGTAAAGCTCCCAAACTTCTTCGGGCACTTTGCGTGTATCAATAGTGTTGGACGTAATAAAATACTCGATATAATCCTCGGCTGACGGATACTTTTCCTTAAACGCCTTTCCCTCTTGTGTCAAACGATTGTTATACGCCGCTTCAACATAAGCAAAATAAACGCCCGAATACGCATCGTAAAGCAAGTCGTAATCAAGGTACTCCTTACTGTCTGCTGTCGATTTCTGATTTATAAAAAACTGGCTCGAATTGGAGTCGGCACCGGGATTTGCCATCGCAACCGCACCTCTAATGTTTAAAAGGTTTGCATTGAACTCATCTTCAAAAGGCACGCCCCACACGCTTTCACCACCGGTACTGTTAGCACTCGGGTCGCCACCTTGAATCATAAAATCCTTTATTACCCGGTGGAATGTAATACCGTTATAGTATCCGCTTTTACAAAGCGAAACAAAATTGGTGACGGTAATGGGCGCACTCTCATAGAATAAGCGCAAATAAATATCACCTTTATTAGTTTTAAGGATAACTATTTCTTCCCCAACTTCCGGCATTTCCAACTGGAAACCCACTGCATCCTCGGTCCTTGAACCATTTTCACCGACATTTACAAATTTAGGTTTGTCTGGTGTAACATCTGATGTTTTATTCTGGTCATCACCGTTGTTCAAATCCTTCTGTTTGTTTTCACCGCAAGCAACAAAACTCAACAACAAGGCAATGCTCAAAATCAGAGCAAGTATCTTTTTCATAAGATTACTCCTTAAATCTTAAACAGTTTTGATCTCAATAGATTTAATAACAACGTCGTCAACAGGACGGTCACCGTAAGCAGTTTTCACACCTGCAATAGCATCAACAACATCCATTCCCTCAAACACCTGGCCGAAAACCGAATGTTTAAAGTCAAGCCAAGGCGTTCCGCCAATTTCGCTGTAAGCCTTCACAGTGTTCTCAGGGAACGAATCCGACAACTGCTTCATCTGGCCTATAAGGCTCTCGGGAACCTCACTTGCCTGCACAATAAAGAACTGACTTCCGTTTGTGTTGGGTCCTGCATTTGCCATAGAAAGAGCACCGCGAAGATTATGAAGGTCAACATCAAATTCATCGTTAAACTTAGGACCCCAAATACTTTCGCCGCCGCAACCTGTTCCGGTCGGGTCACCGCCCTGAATCATAAAATCATTGATAACACGGTGGAAGATAAGTCCATCGTAATATCCGTTCTTTGCGTGAGTAACAAAGTTTTCAACGGTTTTGGGCGTTTTATCGCTGAAAAGTCTTATTGAAATATCACCCATATTTGTGTGCATAACTGCAACTGTTTCACCGCTTTGCGGCTTGTCTAACTGATTAAATGCCATAAGTTTTCTCCTTAAATTCAATTTAGCACCTACATTTTACTAAATTTTTTACAAATTTACAACACTAATTTATAAATATAGTAATTTTTTCTTGTTTATCTCAACAGGTTGTGGTATAATCTATAAAACAAAACTCATAAGGAGTGTTTTTTTGAGATGAAGTGTCCATACTGTTCACACGAAGAAAGCAAGGTTATCGATTCAAGACCCACCGATGAAGGCGAACGCATTCGTAGACGTAGAGAGTGTCTTAATTGCCAGAAACGTTTCACTACATATGAGATTATTGAAAGCCTTCCCGTAATCGTTATTAAGAAGGACAAGTCCCGTGAGGTATTCAACCGCGATAAGCTTATTGGCGGTATGCTTCGTGCCTGCGAAAAGCGTCCCGTTTCAATTAACGATATTGAAACAGCAGTTGATGATATCGAGGCTATGTTGCAGAATTCGCTCGACCGCGAGGTAACAAGTACGCATATCGGTGAACTTGTTATGGAAAAACTCAAAGGTCTTGACGAAGTTGCATACGTCCGTTTTGCCAGTGTTTACCGTCAGTTTAAGGATATAAGCACCTTTATGGACGAGTTGAATAAACTCCTTACCGATAAATAATTTAAAAAAATCAAATTTTGTCTTGACAACGGGTGTTTTTTATTGTAAAATACACGATGTTGTCAGCAATGCTGTTATGGCTCAGGTGGTAGAGCACATCCTTGGTAAGGATGAGGTCGGCAGTTCGAGTCTGCCTAACAGCTCCAAAAACCTCTTCACTGATGTGGAGAGGTTTTTTCATTCTGAAATCAAAGCATAAATAAAGCAGGTCATTTT
>JAZRMK010000040.1:0-31356 GCA_045647525.1 Acutalibacteraceae bacterium | reverse complement strand
CAAGGAAGAAGGGGTAAAAGACCCCGCAGTTATTAAGGATATGCTGGCTGACATTATTTCGCAAATGCTTAACGGCGATGTGTCGTTGAAGATGAATACGACCCCTTCGGTGATCTTTGTTATCGGAGTTAACGGTGTGGGTAAAACCACTACTATCGGTAAGATTGCTTCGCAGCTTAAAGCTAAGAATAAAAAGGTTATTTTGGGAGCTGCCGACACCTTCCGTGCTGCTGCTATTGATCAGTTGGCTGTCTGGGCAGATAGAGCAGGTGTCGATATGGTCAAAAGTGCCGAAGGTGCCGATCCGGCCTCGGTGGTTTTTGATACTGTTTCGGCGGCAAAGGCAAGGGGCAGCGATGTTATCATCTGTGATACCGCAGGACGACTTCACAATAAGAAAAATCTTATGAACGAACTTGCCAAGATGTATAGAATTTTAAAACGCGAACTTCCCGAAGCCGATATCGAGACACTTCTCGTGCTTGACGCTACAACGGGTCAGAACGCCGTAAATCAGGCAAGAGATTTCAAAGAGGTTGCCGATATCACGGGTATTGTATTAACAAAACTTGACGGAACTGCACGAGGCGGTGTTGTACTGTCGATTATGGACGGACTTAATATTCCCGTAAAGTTTATCGGTGTCGGTGAGCAGATAGATGACCTACAACCCTTTGACCCTGACGACTTTGCCAAGGCATTGTTTGAAAAGAGTGAGAAAAATGGATAAGTTTATCGTAGCTTCCCATAACAAGAAAAAATTAAAAGAACTTACCGATATTTTAGAACCTATGGGCTTTAAGGTTTTTTGCCCGTCGGATATTGAGGGCGGAGTACCTGATGTAGAGGAAAATGGTACAACCTTTGAAGAAAATGCATTGCTTAAAGCAAGGTCAGCCTGCGAATTTACAAAGTTGCCTGCAATAGCGGATGATTCAGGCCTTTGCGTTGATGCGTTGGATGGAGCACCCGGCATTTATTCTGCACGTTTTGCGGGCACCGGTAACGATGACGATAACAATAAACTGCTTCTGGAAAAAATGAAGGGTGTTAAAAACCGTAAGGCATCGTTTGTTTCGTGTATTGCCTGCGTTTTTCCTGACGGCAGGGAATTTACCGTAAGAGGTGTTTGCCCGGGTGAAATTTTAGAAGAGTATCAAGGTGACGGTGGCTTCGGTTATGACCCGTTGTTCAATACCGAGTGGGGTTGTTTCGGACTGCTTTCAGCCGAGGAGAAAAATAAAATAAGCCACCGAGCAAGAGCAATTGCAAATTTTAAAGAAAAGTTGAAAGAATATATTTAAAGAAGGAATACTAATGCTTAACAGTAAACAACGAGCACAATTAAGAGGTATGGCAAATAGCCTTGATGCCATTTTCCAAATAGGAAAAGGCGGTATAAACGACCAACTTATAAAGCAAGTGTCAGAGGCGTTGGAAGCAAGAGAACTGATAAAACTTTCCTGCCTTGAAACCTCACCCGTAAAATCGCGTGAGGCAGCTGATCTTGTGTCAGCAGCCGTGGACTGCGATGTTGTGCAGGTTATAGGTTCGAAATTTGTGCTTTATAAGGAAAGTAAGGAAAACAAAAAGATCGTACTGGTGAAAAAAGGTAAGAAAAATGCCTAAAACAGTTTTTTTCGGAGGAACGTTTAACCCTCCGCACATAAGTCACCGACTGATGCTTGAAAGCGTTGCACGGTTGGATGATGTTGAAACGGTTTTGGTCGTTCCGACCAACATTCCGCCACATAAAGATTTTAAGAGCTTTACCGCATCGGGTGAGGATAGACTTGAAATGTGCAAACTGCTGTGTGAAGGCGTTGATAAGGCGATCGTGTCCGATATGGAATTAAAGCGCGGCGGCAGAAGTTACAGTGTTGATACGCTAACCGAACTTGAAAGTAAATATAGCAACATCTCAATGCTTATCGGCGGTGATATGATAACTACGTTTACGGGTTGGTACCGTTACCGCGACATTTTGAAGATGTGTGAGATTCTGGCGGTCAGACGAAAGGGAATTGATAACCATGAGTTTGACAAGGCAGTTGAGGGGCTTGTCGATGACGGGGGTAATGTAAACGTTATCGAGGCTGAGTTACCCGAAATTTCATCAACCAGCCTTCGCGAACAGTTGGAGGCAGGGTGCTTTGAAGGTGAACTTGTGCCTAAAAATATTGAAGAGTTTATTCTAAGTAAAGGACTCTATCGAGGTGAGAGCAAATGACGGTGGATCAGTATAAGAAACTGCTCGAATCGAGATTGGACGAAAAAAGATACTATCATTCACTTTCGGTTGCCGAGGAAGCACGGCGATTGGCTTTGAAATACGGTGCCGATGCGGACAAGATGTATTTAGCGGGACTTTTGCACGATATCACTAAAAATTTAAGTGACGATGAGCAGTTGCAAATCTTTTCGCAGTATGGTATTATTTTGTCTGATGTTGAAATCAAGTCAAAAGCTGTATGGCACGGATACACCGGTGCGTTGATTCTGGAACACGAATTTGGAATCACCGATTCAGATATCTTGTCGGCTATAAAGTACCATTCGACAGGCAAGGCTTGTATGACCCTTTCGCAAAAGATAATCTATATTGCTGATTTGACTTCCAAAGACCGAACATATCCCGATGTAGATGTCACGCGAAAACTTGTAGAGGAAAGTCTTGAAAAAGCAATACTCTATGTTTTGAAATTCACTTTGAAGAATTTAAGTGAAAAGGGATTTGTTATTCATCCCGACACTTTGG
Source organism: Acutalibacteraceae bacterium (assembly GCA_045647525.1). Classification (GTDB taxonomy): domain Bacteria; phylum Bacillota; class Clostridia; order Oscillospirales; family Acutalibacteraceae; genus UMGS172. Next base: position 28,598 of record JAZRMK010000040.1, on the reverse strand, counting down.
ATGCATACAACTATTTAATTGTTAACAGCGAGGAAAAATAATGGAAGCGTTTGAAATTTTGAAAATAGCGGCTAATGCCCTTAATGAGAAAAAAGCCAGGGAACTCTCGGCAATAAGAATCGAAGAGGTGTCAGATATTGCCGATTTCTTTCTGATTTGTACCGCAACCTCTAACACCCACGTTCGTGCGTTGGCTGATGAGGTTGAGGCTAAATTGAAGGAGCAGGGTGTAATGCCCGACCATATTGAAGGCAGAGCATCCGATTGGATATTGCTCGATTACGGCACGGTCGTAGTTCACGTTTTCGGTCGTCAGTCAAGAGATTTTTATGCACTCGACCGTATGTGGAGCGATGGCGAACAGGTAGATTTAACTCAGATGTTAGAGTCTGATTTGGAGGAATAGTTTTGAAGTACGATTTTAAAGCAGTTGAAGCAAAATGGCAAAAAAGATGGGAAGAGGAGCAGGCTTTCGTAGCGAAAGAGGATACCTCTAAACCCAAGTTCTACGGACTTGTTGAGTTCCCGTATCCCAGCGGCGCAGGTATGCACGTCGGTCACATCAAGGCATATTCCGGTCTTGAAGTTGTATCGAGAAAGAGAAGAATGCAAGGGTATAATGTCCTTTTCCCGATAGGATTTGACGCCTACGGTCTGCCTACCGAAAACTCGGCTATTAAATTTAATACACACCCGAGAATCCTTACTGACCGTAATATCGAAAAGTTTAGTTCTCAGTTAAAACGAGTAGGTTTCTCGTTTGACTGGACCAAGACCATTGATACTACCGAAGAGGAGTATTATAAGTGGACTCAGTGGATTTTCTTGAAACTTTTTGAAAACGGACTTGTTTTCCGTGATCAAGCGCTTGTCAACTATTGTCCGAGCTGTAAGGTGGTCCTTTCAAACGAGGACTCGCAGGGCGGCAAGTGCGATATCTGCCATAGTGATATCGTTCAGAAGTCCAAGGATGTTTGGTATTTGCGTATTACTGAATATGCAGACAAGCTTTTGCAGGGTCTTGAAGATGTTGATTATCCCGAAAACATCAAGTTGCAGCAGAAAAACTGGATAGGCAAATCCACAGGCGCTTTTGTCGACTTTACTGTCAAGGGCGCAGATGAGACCTTGCGTGTTTATACAACCCGTTGTGATACTCTGTTCGGCGTAACATTTATGGTTATTGCTCCCGAACATCCTATGATCGAAAAATACCGTGACCGCATTTCTAATATTGCGTCATTGGATGCATATAAGGAAGAATGTTCTAAAAAGACAGAGTTTGAGCGTACCCAGTTGCAGAAGGATAAGACCGGCGTTAAGATCGAAGGTCTTTCGGCTATAAACCCCGTAAACGGCAAAGAAATTCCTATATACATATCTGACTATGTAATGATGGGTTACGGCACCGGTGCTATTATGGCTGTTCCTGCACACGACCAGCGTGACTATGATTTCGCTAAGAAGTTCGGTATTGATATTATCGAGGTCATCAAGGGCGGTGAAATCTCGGTTGAAGCATATACCGGTGACGGTGAAATGGTCAACTCCGATTTCCTCAACGGTATTGAGAAAAAGGCAGATGCTATCGAAAAAATGCTCGGATTCCTCGGTGAAAAGGGAATCGGCGAGCGCGGCGTTCAGTATAAGATGAAGGATTGGGCGTTCAACCGTCAGAGATATTGGGGTGAACCCATTCCTATCGTTCACTGTGAAAAGTGCGGAATCGTTCCCGTACCGTATTCCGAACTTCCTTTGAAATTGCCTAAGGTCGATAATTTCGAACCCGGTGAGGGCGGCGAAAGCCCCTTGGCAAAAATCGAGTCGTTCGTTAACTGCAAGTGTCCTAAATGTAACGGCGATGCAAAGAGAGAAACCGATACTATGCCTCAATGGGCAGGCTCGTCGTGGTACTTCCTGCGTTATATTGATCCGCATAACGAAAATGTATTTGCAGACAAAGAAAAGCTCAACTATTGGTTGCCGGTTGACTGGTATAACGGTGGTATGGAGCACGTTACCCGTCACCTTATCTATTCGAGATTCTGGCATAAGTTCCTTTATGATATAGGCGAGGTTCCCACTGCTGAACCTTATGCAAAGCGTTCTGCTCAGGGTCTTATCTTGGGTGAGGACGGCGAAAAGATGAGCAAATCCAAGGGCAATGTTGTTGACCCCAACGATGTTGTTGACACTTTTGGTGCCGATGTTTTGAGAGTTTACATTCTCTTTATGGGTGACTACGGCATGGCTGCTCCTTGGAGCGACAGCAGTATGAAGGGCTGTAAGCGATTCCTCGACCGTGTTGCCGATCTTTCGGATATGGCAAAGGGAAATGGTGCTACGCCTAAATTGGAAAGCCTTTTCCATAAGACACTAAAAAAGGTTACAAACGATATTGAGGATATGAAGTTCAACACCGCTATTGCATCTATGATGTCACTGTTGAACGGAATTCATGACCACGGTTCTTTGACTGTTGACGAACTAAAAATGTTTGTAAAAATGCTTTGCCCGTTTGCACCGCACCTTTGCGAAGAAATGTGGGCACTTACAGGTGAAACCGAACTCTGCTCTTTGAGCGAGTGGCCTGAATACGATGAGGCAAAGACGGTCGATTCTACTGTTGAAATTGTTGTTCAGATCAACGGCAAGGTCAAAGCTAAGATGGATATTGCTGCCGATATCTCGGCTGCTGATGCTATTGCTTTGGCAAAGCAACAGGAGAAGATCGTTTCGGAACTTTGTGGCAGGCAAATAATAAAAGAACTCTACGTTCCTAAGAAACTTGTCAATATTGTTGCAAAATAATTTTCAATATTTATACTATTTGAAAAATATCTCTTGACATAGTTGTTTGGAATAGTGTATAATAGTGAAAAATGTTTAATTACCCCTGTCAAAAGGCGGAGGGAGGGAATATAAATGAGCCAAGTTCGTGTAAAAGAAAATGAATCGCTTGAAAATGCGCTCAGACGCTTTAAGAGACAGACTCAGAAAGACGGAGTCATTCAGGAAGTTCGTAAAAGAGAGCACTATGAGAAGCCTTCTGTAAAGCGTAAAAAGAAGTCGGAAGCAGCCCGTAAGCGCAAGTTCCGCTAAAACAAATTGAAGAGGCGATCGGAAGACTTCCGGTCGTCTCTTTGTTTATTTTTAGTTTATTCGTGTTTTAAAGGAAAAAGATATGAAAATTTTTAACGCTACAATATATCTTCGCAGAATTACGGAAATAACAATAGAAACACTTAAAGAAAATGACATTGAATGCCTGATGCTTGATGTTGACAATACATTGTCTACGCATCACGGTACTGTTCTCGTTGAAGGGCTGACAGAATGGCTTTCTTTAATGCAGGAAAACGGCATTAAATTGGTGGTTGTTTCCAATTCCAAATACAAACGCATCAAACCTTTTGCTGACCGTTTGGGTCTTGAATTTGTAAGTCTTGCGTGCAAACCGTTGCCGTTTGGGTACAGAAAGGCCATAAAAATGCTTGGATGCAGACGCCAAAATGTTGCCATTGTCGGCGACCAGTTGTTTACCGATATAATCGGCGCTAATGCATTAAAGATAAAATCGGTCTTGGTTCGCCCTGTGAGGTTGGAGGACGGTTGGAGTTTCAAGGTTCGACGTTATTTTGAAAAGAAGATATTAAAAGATAGATTTTAAGAGGTGAAATGAATGGTTTTGTTCGGTCCCGCAGGATGTGCTGAATCTTTTTACAAGATGGGTTATAAAGGTAGTTTACAGGTGCCTGAATATATTGAAAAAATCGGCCTTGATACGTTTGAATATCAGTGCGGCCGAGGCGTAAACATCGGTGAAGAAAAGGCAAGGGAATTAGGTCGTTTGGCGGCTGAAAAGAACATCGTTCTGTCACTTCACGCACCGTATTACATTTCGATGTCGGGCATTGACGAAGAGAAACGATTGAACTCTATAAACTATATTTTGCAGAGTGCAAGAGCTGTTGATTTTATGGGAGGCAACCGAATAGTCGTCCATACCGGTTCTTGCGGTAAATTGAGTCGCGAAGAAGCACTGTATCTTGCAAAGGATACTATGGCGAAGGCATTGGAAACACTCGACAAAGAAAATTTGGGTCACGTTCATATATGTCCTGAAACCATGGGTAAGATAAACCAGTTGGGTACTCTGGAAGAGGTTATTTCTCTTTGCGAACTTGATGAACGACTTATTCCTTGTATAGATTTCGGTCATTTGAACGCCAGAACCGGCGGTGAAGTCAATTCGAAAGATGCATTCCGCCAAATAATTGAAACCATCGGAAATCGCTTGGGCGAAGAAAGAATGAAAAAATTTCATTCTCATTTTTCTAAAATTGAATATACCGTCGGCGGTGAGAAAAAACATCTTACCTTTAATGATACAATTTACGGTCCCGATTTCGAACCTTTGATGGATCTGGTTGTTGAATACGGACTTTCTCCAAGATTTATTTGTGAATCTGACGGCACACAGTCGGAAGACGCGTTAGCTATGAAAGAATATTATTTAAAAAGGAGCAATAATAATGGCTGATAAAAAAATTCTTGTTATTAACGGACCTAATCTTAATCTTCTCTCGGTAAGAGAACCCGGTATTTACGGAAATCAGACACTTGATACCATCAATCAGAATTTGGAAAGCTATGGAAAAGGACTCGGTCTTCGTTGCTCATTCTTCCAGTCTAACTGTGAGGGTGAGATAATAGATGCTATTCATTCTGTTCTTAATGAATATGACGGCTGTATACTGAATGCAGGTGCATACACCCATTACAGCTACGCAATTCTGGATGCCATCAAGGCTATCGGCAAGCCTGTAATTGAGGTTCACCTTTCCAACATCCACGCACGTGAGGAGTTCAGAAATAAGTCGGTTATAGCTCCTGCTTGTGTCGGAAGTATTGCAGGATTCGGCAAGAATAGTTATTTCTTGGCACTCAGTGCGATGAAGGATGTACTTAATGGATAGTTTTGTTTCATGCCTTGAAAACGGTGAAGCAGCACTTATAATAACCAATACAAACCGTCGGTACTTGACAGGGTTTGAGTCTTCTTTGGGCTATCTTTTTGTAACCCGAAATAAAGCGACCTTGATGGTTGACGGAAGGTATATACTTGCGGCGAAACAAACAGTAAAGAATGCCAACGTAGTGCTTTTGTATAAACCTTCGGAGCAGTTGACTGAACTTCTGAAAGCGGAAAACATAAAAACTGTTTTGCTCGAAAGTAGTATTTCGGTAGCGCAGTTTAAACGTTTTAACGAGAGTTTGCAAGATGTTGTGTGTGTTGCTGATGGCAGGGTGGACAGAAGATTAAGCGAACTTCGTGAGATCAAGAGCGAATATGAAATGGAATGCATCGTATCAGCTCAACGTATTGCCGAAAAGGCGTTTGCAGAGATTCTTAATTTTCTAAAACCGGGTGTTTCGGAACGCGAAATCGCTGCCGAATTGGAATATCGGATGAAGCTTCTTGGCTCTGAGGGCGAATCGTTTGATACTATTGTTGTATCGGGTGCAAAAAGTGCAATGCCACACGGCACTCCCGATGGCAAAAAAATCGAAAACGGTGATTTTGTCACAATGGATTTCGGTGCAACCTTTAACGGATACTGCAGTGATATGACCAGAACGGTTGCGGTAGGTCATGCCACCGATATGATGATTGATGTTTACAACACTGTTTTAGCGGCTCAAAAAGCAGCCGAGAATGCTGTCAAATCGGGTGTGCTTGGTGCCGATGTTGATAAGGCTGCACGAGATGTTATTGCAGGTAAAGGCTACGGCAAGTATTTTACGCACAGTACCGGTCATTCGATCGGCTTGGAAGTTCACGAATCTCCTGCCGTTTCGCCAAAATCGGATGCTATCTTGAAAAGTGGCAATATTATAACTAATGAACCGGGTATTTATATTGACGAAAAGTTCGGTGTAAGGATAGAAGATATGCTGCTCGTGACTGATTCGGGTTGCAAAAACCTGACAAAGTGCGAAAAAACGCTAATAATTCTGTGATATGGTAAAAATATACTTGCAAAACATATAAAAATGAGATAAAATATCAGTAGCATATATTTGGAGGTTTAAAATATGGTTACAGCTGGCGATTTTAGAAATGGTGTTACCTTTGAAATGGATGGAAAGGTTTACCAGATTATTGAGTTCCAACATGTTAAGCCCGGTAAAGGTGCGGCTTTTGTCAGAACCAAGATCAGAAACGTTATTGAAGGTTCCGTTGTTGAAAGAACTTTCAACCCCACAGAAAAATTCCCCACCGCTTTTGTTGAGCGTAAGGATATGGAATATTCTTATGCAGACGGCGACATTTACTATTTTATGGATCAGGAAACCTATGAGCTTGTTCCCGTCGGTTCTACTGAGCTCGGCGACAACTTCAAGTTCGTTAAGGAAAATATGGTATGCAAAGTTTTGTCATATAAGGGCAAAGTATTTGGTGTTGAACCTCCTACATTCGTAGAGCTTCAGGTCACTCAGACTGACCCCGGTTTTGCAGGCAACACTGCTACCAACGCTACCAAACCCGCTACTTTGGAAACAGGTTGCGAAATCAGAGTTCCTTTGTTCATTAACGAAGGTGATATGATTCGTATCGATACCAGAACCGGCGAATATATGGAGCGCGCATAATTTAGCATAAAATACAGGTCACGACAAGGAGAAAAGTTATGACTATTTCTGAAAAAGTTGCATACATTAAGGGCCTTGCAGAAAATGCAGGCTTTGAAGACGCTGCAAAGGATAAGGTTTTAAAGGCAATTATTGATTGCTTGGAGGATATCGCTGCCGAGGTTAGCGAAATCCACGAACAGCTTGACGCTGTTGACGAGGATCTCGAAGCTTTGGAAGAGGATTTCTACGAAGACGACGAGTATGACTACGAAGATGAGGACGATGATGACGACTTCTGCTATGAGGTTGAGTGTCCTACCTGCCACGACATCATTTATCTCGATGATGAGATGATCGACGAGGGCGGCATCAAGTGTCCTAACTGCGGAGAAGATTTGGAGTTCGATTTTGACTGCGATGAATGCAGCGATTGCGACGAAGACTAATTAAAATTTAAAAGCATCGCAGGCACGGCTGGATAGAAGTGTCGGTGATGCTTTTTTATTTGAGGTGATTTATATGACGGAACTTAAAACAGAAATTAAAATTACCGAATTGAAGGATATTTTGGGCGGTAAAGCCGTTGCCATTATCGTCTGCGGTGGCAGCTCGTCAAGAATGAAGGGTGTAGACAAAATGTTTGCCGAAGTCGGCGGCATTCCCGTTGCGGTCAGAACAGTTTTGAAGTTCCAGAATTCACCTGTAATCGATGAAATAATCGTTGTTACCAAAGAGGAAAATCTCCTTAAATTCCAGCAATTTTGCGAGCAGTATAAGCTTACAAAGGTAACCGATCTGGTGGTTGGCGGAAAATGCCGTCAGGAGTCGGTCTTAAACGGATTGAAAAAGGTTTCAGACGATGTACCTTATGTACTTATTCATGATGGAGCGCGTCCGTTTGTTACACTCGATTGTATTGATTTGGTGCTTAAAGGAGCAAAAAGATTTCACGCAGTGACCTGCGGCGTGCCTTTAAAGGATACCGTTAAGCAGATTAAAGCAAAAGGTGACGGAACCGTAGTAGGTACTCTCGACCGTGATACACTTTGTGCCGTTCAGACACCGCAAGGATTCAGAACGGAGATTTATAAGGCTGCCGTCCAAGCGGTTGCTGATCGCTTGGAAGATTTTACCGACGATTGTTCGGTAGTTGAAGCATACGGACAGTCTGTGAGCGTGGTCGACGGCGATTATTGTAATATCAAGATAACAACGGCGGAAGATTTACTTTATGCTGAAATTCTCGCGAAAAGGGAGGAGCAAATATGAGAATCGGACACGGATACGATGTTCATAAATTCTGCGAAAATCGCGAACTTATTTTAGGCGGTGTGAAAATTGCTTATGAATTGGGATTGCTTGGCCATTCGGATGCCGACGTGTTGCTTCACTCGATAAGCGATGCGTTACTTGGTGCTGCGGCACTGGGGGATATAGGTAGGCATTTTCCCGATACCGATGAAAAATACAAGGGTGCAGACAGCCGCGTATTATTGCGCTGTGTTGTCGCTCTTTTGAAAGAAAAAGGTTATAAAATAGGTAATATTGATGCTACCGTAGTTATGCAAAAGCCGAAGATCGGCAGCTTTATTCCTCAAATGGTGGCTAATATTGCGGCAGACTGCAACGTTGGCCTCGACTGCGTTAATGTAAAAGCAACAACCGAGGAAAAATTGGGCTTCACCGGAGAGGGTTTGGGAGCTGCTGCACATGCGGTCTGCCTTATTGAAAGGTTATAAATTTTCATTTCAACTCATATATATCTTTCGGTGAGAAAGATGTTTGCAGTTAATTTGAAAATGCCCCCCAAAAAAACGATGCTTATTTGGATCGCTGTTATTGCGGTCGTTCTTTTAGCAATAGTGTTCCGTTTTGATGACGGCAAAGCCAAATCTGATGATTTATCGGGCAGTAATGAAGATGAGGTGGCTGAGTATATTACATCCTTCGGCGTTGTAGTTGATGAAGATTCTCTGATAACGGATGAAATCGTGATACCGACGGAGTTTAATGATGTTTACGAAAACTATAACGATATTCAGAAAAAACAGGGATTCGACCTTGAAAACTATAAGGGTAAAATGCTGAAACGTTATACATATAAGGTCAAGAATTATTCTGACCCGTTAAAAGAAGTTTTTGTTGAAGTGTTGACTGATAAAGGAAGTATAGTTGGGGCAGATGTTTACTGCACCGACGCGGATGATGGATTTATGATGAGCTTAAAATGAGGTGAAAAAATGCCTAACGAACGGCTGGATAAGGTGATATCGTCGATTTGTGAAATTTCACGCAAAGATGCAAGAAATTTGATAAAAAGCGGAGTCGTTAATGTTGACGGAGTGACCCAAAGTGATATTGCCGTAAAAATAAATACCGAGATAAGTGAAATTACAGTAGATGGTGAAGAAAAGACATATAAGCAGTTCGTTTATATAATGATAAACAAGCCAAAAGGAATTCTTTCGGCCTCTAATGATAAGACGAGGGAAACGGTTGTGGATTTGGTAAAACCTGCATTTAACCGTAAAGGCTTGTTTCCGGTGGGCCGACTTGATAAGGATACAACCGGATTGTTGATTATCACCGATGACGGTGATTTCGGGCACAAGGTTATTTCACCTAAAAGCTTCATAGAAAAGGAATATTTGGTTTGTGTGGACAAGCCGATAACAAATCATGATATAGCTGTTTTGGAAAAAGGCGTGACGTTGGCTGACGGTACGGTTTGCAGACCGGCAAAGGTGAAATTGATGTCGGATGACGGAATGAATATTTCAATCGTTATAACCGAAGGCAAATATCACGAAATAAAGCGAATGCTCGGTGTGGTAGGAGCAGGTGTTAACGAATTGCACCGTTGCCGCATAGGCGGCTTGACGCTTGACAAGTCACTTTCGTCAGGTTGTTACAAAGAGATTTCACCCCAAGATTTGTGCAATATATGGAAATAACAAAATTTATTAAGGTTTAATTGTGTGATTTATGCATTATTTTACATAAATTTAATAATATTATACTTTTTATATAAAATATTGTGCTTAACTTTGGGCATTTAGGGTATAGAATTATTGGAAATCATCTGTTATAATTTAAGCGTAACATAACAAGGTTATGTATTTTATTCTAGGAGGAACTTTAAATGGCAAGCCTTTCACTTCGTAATATTTGCAAAAAGTACCCTGGTGGTGTACTTGCTGTTCAGAACTTTAACCTTGAAATTAAGGATAAAGAGTTCATTATTCTCGTTGGTCCTTCGGGCTGCGGTAAATCCACAACTCTTCGTATGGTAGCAGGTCTTGAAGAAATCAGCGGTGGTGAACTTTACATAGGCGACCGTCTTGTTAACGACGTAGCACCCAAGGATAGAGATATCGCAATGGTTTTCCAGAACTATGCACTTTATCCTCATATGACTGTATATGACAACATGGCTTTCGGTCTTAAACTCAGAAAGACTCCGAAGGACGAGATCAAGCGTCGTGTTGAAGAAGCTGCAAGAATTCTTGATATTGAGCATCTTCTCCAGCGTAAGCCTGCTGCTTTGTCCGGTGGTCAGCGTCAGCGTGTTGCTTTGGGTCGTGCAATTGTACGTGAACCTAAGGTCTTCCTTCTTGACGAACCGCTTTCCAACTTGGATGCTAAGCTCCGTGCACAGATGCGTACTGAGATTTCTAAGCTCCATTTAAGACTTGGTACAACCTTTATCTACGTTACCCATGACCAGACTGAAGCTATGACAATGGGTACTCGAATCGTTGTTATGAAGGACGGTATTGTTCAGCAGGTTGATACTCCTCAGAGACTTTATGATATGCCCTGCAACTCCTTTGTCGCCGGCTTTATCGGTTCTCCTCAGATGAACTTCCTCGATGCTAAGGTATTGAGAGAGGGTGACGATTTCTTCGTTGAATTCGGTTCCGAAGACACAAAGACCCGTTCCGGTGTTAAATATAAGATTAAGTTGCCTGAAACCAAGAATGCAAAGGGTTGCCTCGTTCCTTATGAGGACAAGGAAGTTATCATTGGTATTCGTCCTGAACACGTACACGATGAGGAAGAACTCCTTGAAAAGTTCCCCGAGGGTATTGTTGAAGCTAATGTTGAAGTTACCGAGCTTATGGGTGCTGAGAAGTATCTCTACACCGTTTGCGAAGGTCAGAACATCAACGGTCGTGTTGCTCCTAACTCGACAGCACGTCCCGGCGACACCATCAAGATTACTCTTGAACCCGGCAGAATCCACATCTTCGACAAGGATACTCAGAAGACCGTTACCAACTGATTTTAAATCAAAGCAAGCCGCAGATTTTCTGCGGCTTGCTTTTTTTGTTTCCTTGTGTTTTCCGTTTTAAGCCTTCTTGAACGCAAATGAATGATCTCGTGAATAATTGGTGAAGAGCGAGAGGTTTACATAATTTGTGTAGTTGTAACCTTTTTGTAACTAATTTTTCGCTAAATTTTGGACTGCAATTTTGTAAACCGAGTTAAAATTGTGTAATTTGACGATAAAAAGCAAGGGAAAGTACCTTTAAAAGTTGAAAGTAGTTAACATAAAGCTTTGTTTTGTAACTATTTTGTAACAATTTCGATGAAATTTATAAATAACACTTGAAAAAGTACAAGATATTGTGTAAAATAGATATGTAAAAATACAAAATTATGTCTTGGCGTGTGCCTTGGCGTATGAGGGGTGCGTATAATATGTCCAATAGACTTTTCCAAAGTGTTATTCATCAAATGAAGGATGCAATAGACCGAACGATCGGCGTTATTGACGAAAACTTTATCGTTATCGCTTGCAGTGATCTTGGAAAAATGGGTGAGAGTCACGAGGTGATGTACTCCGGCGGACAGGGTGTAAACGATTCTTTTGTGCGTGGTCAGTATACATATAAACCTTTTGGTACACCGCATAATCCTGAATTTACTTTATTTGTTGAAGGAACTGATCCGCAGTCTGCAAAATATGCTTCTATTTTGTCGGTTGCTCTTTCAAACATTAAGTTCTATTACGACGAAAAATATGACCGTAGCAATTTTATCAAGAATGTTATTCTTGACAATATTTTGCCGGGTGATATTTATTTGAAGGCGCGTGAACTTCATTTTAACAGTGACGTATCCCGTACTGTATTTTTAATTCGCGCAAATTCTAACAATGATATTTCTGTATATGATATTGTCCAGAATCTTTTCCCTGACAAGCAGAAGGATTTTATCATAAATATCAGCGAAACCGATATTGCTCTTGTTAAAGAAACGAAGTCAGGTATCGAACTTTCCGATCTTGAAAACCTTGCAGGTTCTATTGTTGATACATTATCGAGTGAGTTCTATTATACACATACGGTGGTCGGTATCGGTACCACAGTTGAAAGCCTTAAAGAACTTGCACGTTCATTTAAAGAGGCGCAGGTTGCCTTGGAGGTCGTCAAGGTGTTTGATACCGAAAAGGTTGTAGTAAGTTACGAAAATCTTGGTATTGCAAGACTTATTTATCAGTTGCCGACAACTCTTTGTGAATCATTCCTTCGTGAAGTGTTCAAACGAGGCTCAATAGAAAGTCTTGACCAGGAAACTTTGTTTACCATTCAAAAGTTCTTTGAAAATAATCTTAATGTTTCGGAAACATCAAGAAAACTGTTCGTTCACAGAAACACACTTGTATACCGTCTTGACAAAATCAATAAACTTACCGGCCTTGACCTTCGTAGGTTTGACCATGCTATTGTGTTCAAAATTGCGTTAATGGTGCAAAAGTATTTGAGAGCGAATCCCGTTAAATATTAAAAGAAAGCGTGAGAACAATTACTGAGGATTTTTCAATTAGCCGTAACCCTTCGAAAAACGAACCTTTGATTGAGTTTAAAGGTGTTTCGAAAAATTATGCTAACGGAACCCACGCACTTGATGATATAAATATAAGAATAAATAAAGGTGAATTTGTTTTCGTTGTCGGCCCTTCCGGTGCAGGCAAAAGTACCTTTATGAAACTCATTATGCGTGAGGAAAAGCCTAATACGGGTGAAATAACGGTTAACGGATTTAAATTAACTAAAATGAAACGCAGGCACGTTCCTAATTTCAGAAGAACATTGGGAATCGTCTTTCAGGATTTCCGATTGATTCCAACTATGAATGTATTTGATAATGTTGCATTTGCTATGCACGTTGTCGGTGCTTCCAGAAAGGAAATCAGAAAGCAAGTGTCGAGAGCGTTGAATCTTGTCGGTCTTGCTGAAAAGGCAAGATGCAAGCCTGCTGAATTATCCGGTGGTGAACAGCAGCGAGTTGGCTTGGCGAGAGCTCTTGTCAACCGTCCCAATCTTATTATTGCAGACGAACCGACCGGAAACGTTGACCCCAATATGTCGTACGAGATAGTTGAACTTCTTACCGAGATCAACCGTAGGGGAACAACCATTCTGATGGTTACACATGAGCATCAGCTCGTTCGTGACTTCGGCCAGCGTGTTATTATGATAGAAAGCGGCAGAATTGTTGCCGACAACGCGAACGGAGGTTTAATATGAAACTGACGAGCGTTAAATATCTTGCAGGTAATGGATTTAAAAACATTTGGCTTAATAAGTTGATGTCGGCTGCATCTATCGGTGTGCTTGTTGCCTGTATGTCTATAATAGGCCTTGCTATTGCCGTTTCGTTGAATATCGACAGTGCCCTCTCCGATATGGAAAAGGAAAACGTGGTGCTTGTATCGTTTAATGACCGCAACTCCGTTGTGTACGGTAAAGAGGCAATGTATGGCACCGAACAGTCGATTGTTGATAAGGTTGTAACCGAGAGTGATTATCTTATTCATAATGACGAAGAAGCAATTGAACTCACCTATAAATTAGGCCAGCTCGATAACGTCGCGAGCGTGGAATATGTATCTAAAGATGCTGCTGTGGAAAGTTTCAGAGCATCGTTACCTGCGGAGCAGGCAGCAGCTTACGAGTTTTTAGATGAAGAAAACCCGTACTCAATGGGTGCAAGGGTCACTATGAGGGATCTGTCTAAATTTGATGAAACACTTGCTGCCATTGAGGCGATAGAGGGTGTTGATTCAACTTATTCTTCGCGTGATATTGCGCAAAAGATCAACACTATCAAGAACGCGATTGCAATTATCGGTTTTTGGATAGTTGCAATTTTAATGATCATCTCTTTGGTTATCGTGTCTAACACCATTCGTGTTACAATGTATAATCGTAAACTGGAGATCAGCATTATGAAGGCTGTCGGTGCTACCGATTCCTTTGTAAGATTACCGTTTATGATAGAGGGTGTTACCATCGGACTTGTTTCGGCGGGCATTACACTTACTCTTATCTATTTCCTCTACAATGCAGTTAAAGGCACCATTATGAAAGTATTAGGATTTATGAGTGTCATTCCGTTTAGTCAATTTGCTTTACCGTTATTTGCTGTTTTCGCAGGTATCGGAGTTTTGGCAGGTGTGTTGTCGAGTGCATTTATGATAAATAAATATCTCAAAAAGGAAGGCAGTGAGTTCCGTGCGCTTTAAAAGAATAATAATTTTTGTTCTTTGTTTGTTTTGCGCGCTGGGTTCAATATGGTTTGACATTTCCTTTATTTCTACTCCTTCGGCTAAGGCAAGTGTGGTCGATAATTATAAGGACCAAATTGCTGAACTTGAAAAAGAGCAGGAAAAATTGCAACAGGAAATTGATAGCTTAAAGAACGATAAAACGGCACAAAATGCTAAAAAGCAGGCAATGATACAAAAAATCGATAATTTGCAGACGCAGATTAACGTATGCAACGCACAGGTTGCAACGCTTAATCAGCAGATAAGCGATGTCGAGGTTGAAATTGAAAATAAGTCGTTGGAACTTAAAGAGGCAAGATATGCATATATGCAAAGACTTCGTGCAATCTATATGTCGGGTGGTACTACCGCATCTTCTTTGACTGTTCTGATGTCTGCCGACGGTCTTAACGACCTGCTCACAAAATCTGCAATGACGCAGTCTATCAATGCTTATGATAATGTTCTCAGCAATAAACTTGTGAACGATATGAAGGCTATTGAAGAAAAGAAAAACGAAATCAAGGCGCTTGTTGCACAACAAGAAGTTGTTAAGGGAACGCTTAACACCAAAAAGGGCCAACTGTATAAAGAACTTGGTGTTGTCAATTCGGAAATCTCCGATATAAACGCCGACATCAAGGACATTGAGGCTCAGAAGAAGGCTAACGAAAAGGCCATGGAAGAACTTGAAGAGGCTATTAAGCAGGCAAGTAATGTCGGTTCTGACCAGATTCATGAGGGCGATTTTCTCTGGCCTGTAAAGGGATTTACAAGAGTCACATCCGGATACGGATACAGAATTCACCCCATATACGGATACAAAAAGTTCCATAAAGGTATTGATATTTCTGATACCGGTATCAAAGGAAAGCCCATTTTAGCCGCAGCAGATGGCACTGTTTCAATTGCAAAATACAATTCCGGCGGTTATGGTTACTATGTAATGATTAACCACGGTAAGAGTGTCAAGGATGGCAAATATTACGCAACGTTGTATGCACATATGTCGAAGTATATTGTGTCGGTAGGTCAAAAGGTTACTGCCGGCCAGGTTATAGGCTATGTAGGTACAACGGGTGCTTCAACCGGATACCACCTGCATTATGAGGTGCGACGAGGTGATAAATCGGGAGGAGATATCTTCTACGATACCACTAATCCGATGAATTACTACTAAAAATATGCGGGCTGAACAAAATGTTCTGCCCGCTTTTTAAAACCCAAAGTGTTTGAGGTATGTTTAAATGAAAAAGGTTTTTTCGTGGTTGCATGTAGCTCTGGCGTCTTTTCTGGCAATTGTAATTTCCGTGCTTGTCACTGTTTTTGTGATGCGTTCTTCGGGATATATTAAGTTGTCAGAGGATCAGTCATATCAACGAAAGGTCGAGGAAATTTTAAGTCTTGTTGATAAATACTACGTAGGTGATGTTGATAACAAGGTGTTAGCCGACTATATTGCCGTAGGTTGCGCAGCAGGACTTGGAGATAAATATGCGGCATATTTCACTGCCGAAGATGCGCAGGCACGGTACGATTCTCTTTACGGGTACTTTACCGGTATGGGTGTCCAAATAACTGAACATCCTGATACCAAGAATATGTATGTCTTGCAAGTGCATAGCGGCAGTCCCGCAGAAGAAGCTGGTATAATGAAGGGTGATGAGATTACCTTTGTTGATACCGTCAATACCGTAAAAGACGGATATGAGGCAGTATTGCAATATATTAAAGGCAAGCAGGTAGGGGATACCTTAAATGTAGGAATTATGAGAAACAGAGTAGATATGCAACTTTCTGTAACTCTGCGACAATTCGATTCTCAGTCTGTTTTCTATCAACTTGTCGGTGATATTGGATATATTCACATAACCGAATTTAACGAATTGGGCGTAGCACAGTTTAAAAATGCGGTTGATACCCTTGAAAACTGGGGAGCCAAGGGGTTGGTTTTTGATTTGAGAGGTAATGGAGGCGGAACAATAACATCTGTTTCAAGTATGCTGGATTATCTCTTGCCAAAAGGAGTCATAGTCGAAACAAGATATAAGGACTCAAAATATAATGAAACTTTGAATTCTGACGCTCATGAGATAAATCTGCCCATGGCAGTGTTGACTAATGAATCAACTGCCAGTGCTTCGGAAATTTTTTCACAGAGTATCAAGGATTATGGCAAAGGTGTTACCATAGGAACTACAACCTATGGAAAGGGAGTTGTTCAGAGAACATTTGAATTGTCTGACGGATCGCTCATAATGTTTACAATTGCTAAATATTATTCAAAGAGTGGATTTTGTCCCGATGGCGTGGGTGTATCTCCCGACATAAAGACAGATTGGACAGAGGAAGAACTGACCTACCGTCTTGTAAACGGAATTGAAAAGGATAAAGATTTCCTTGCCGCAGTTGAATATTTCGGGTCTTAACTGTCGTAGTCTTCCAAAAGTTGATTGAGTTCGGCGTCACTGTCAACATTGATGCCTGATTGCAAAAGTTCGCGGTCAAAACTTGGAAGGTCGCGCACATAGATTCCGTCTATTATTTTGATAGGGTTTTCGCTGTTTGACTTGAATACGGCGATTCTGCCTTCGTACTCCTTAACGGTGTAACCTGAGGGTACGGAAGTTGCCTTTTGCGGCTTTGTGTATGTTGTTGTGTTTTTTGCTGTCGAAGACGCAATCAACACAATTACAAGTGAGAACAAAATTGCACAGATACTAAGCATTTGTAGCTTTTTTATTTTCATTTTTTTCACCGTAAGTATTTTGGGATTGTTGGCGGTGTTTATTCAAAAATTTAAGTTTTAATCACTTTTAATGAGGATGTTTTAATGAAAAATTAACAAAAAGTGTTATTTTTTCTTGATATGTAACAATAATGTAATATACAAACGTAAAAATTTGTGCTACAATGTAATGAGAAACATTATGTTTGCTCTTTGAATTTTGACGCTTTAAGGGAGGTGGCATACGATGAGTGACTTTGATAAGGATAAGGATTATGACCTTGATTACTTCGCTAGTGGCAAGGATAATGATTCGGAAAGTGTTGATGACGAGTTTGTTGAAGAAGAAAGTTATGATTTGAATGCCTTTTCGTCTTCTTTGGAGGAGGCTGCTGAGGATGGTGCTTTAAGTGCCGGCGATGACAGCGAAATTGACGATGCCGAGGTTGATTTCAACAGCTTTGGTAAAAAACGCAAGCAGATAAAAAAGGAAAACGCAGTTGATAAAAAGGAAATAGCCATCAAGGCGTTGAAGATTACCGGAAAAGCTCTTCTTTCTGTTATGCTTATCGGTATTATAACAGGTTGCCTTGTTGTTGCCGCTTTTGCAATCTATGTTTTCCAGAATGTTGATGATACAGTTTACGAAAATCTTGACGATTTGAAACTTAACTTTACAACAACTATCTATATGTACGATGAAACAACGAAGGAATACGTTGTTTATGAACGCTTACCTGGTGCCGAAAATCGTATTTGGAAAGGCTTTGATGAAATACCTGAGGACCTTAAAAATGCGTTTGTCGCAGTTGAGGATCAGCGATTCTATTCGCACAACGGCGTTGACTGGAAACGTACAATCGGCGCATTTGCCAATATGTTTGTCAAACTGTACTCTTCAAATCAGGGTGGTTCGACCATAACGCAACAGTTGGTCAAGAATTTAACCGATGACCGTGACCAAACCGCCATGCGTAAGATACGAGAGATAATGCGAGCGCGGTATTTGGAATCGCATTATGAGAAGGATACGATTTTAGAGTGTTATCTTAACACCATTTGCCTTGCGGGTGGTATGTACGGTGTTGAAGTAGCCGCTAATTATTACTTCGGTAAACCCGCTTCTGAATTGACTTTGGTCGAATGTGCGGCAATTGCAAGCCTGGCAAAAGAACCGGAAAAATATCGACCCGACCGTTTCCCTGAAAACAATAAAAAACGCCGTGATACAGTTTTGGCGCTAATGTATGAACAAGAATATATCACTGAGGCCGAGTATAAGCAGGCTAAGAAAGCGGATATAAACGTTGTCTGTGATAAAACTGCCATTAAGAGCGAACAGGTCAACAACTATTTTGTCGATACGGTCATTGACGAGGTTATTACCCGCTTGGCAGAAGAACGCAATTTTGACGAGGCGTATGCTGCCAAGAATTTCTATAACGGCGGTTATAAAATCTACTGCACTGTGAATCCCAAGGTTCAGGAAACATTAGAGGCTGAGTATGCCAAAACCGATACCTACTTCAAGTATAAGAAGAAGGGACAGACGGTTCAATCTGCGATGACGATTATGGACTATCAAGGTCATATAGTCGGAATTGTTGGTGGCGGCGGAGCAAAAACAGCCGACCGTGAATTGAACAGAGCGACTATGACGCTGCGGCAACCAGGTTCAACTATCAAGCCTTTGGCGGCTTATTCGCAAGCTTTGCAGAAGAATCTGATTTGCTATTCAACCATTATCGAGGACTCTCCTATTGAAAAATACTATTATTCAACGGGTGAGGCAGGACCTAAAAACTGGTATAAGCAATATCTCGGTAATGTGACTATTGCAACGGCCCTTGAACGTTCAATAAACACTGTTCCGTGTAAGTTGGTTAAAAGCTTAAGGGTAGAGGACACCTATTATTACCTTAGTAAAAATCTCGGAATCACCCTTGATAGCAAAGAGGATATGAACCTTTCTTCGTTGGGACTCGGCGGTACGTACACTGGTATAACGGTCACTCAGTCTACTGCGGCGTTTGCTGTGTTTGGTAATTTGGGTAATTATTATGAGCCGACCACGTTCACAAAGGTCACTGACCAGCACGATAATGTTATTCTCGAACAAAAAGAAGGCATTGCCGCTATGGACGAGAATACCGCGGAAATTATGAACCATCTGTTGCAGACCGTTGTTTACGGTGCAAACGGTACGGGTGACGTGGCTAAGGGGTATCATAAAGAAATGCTCTGCTATGCTAAAACAGGTACTTCTACAAACGCTAACGACTGTTGGTTTGTCGGCGGTACTCCGTATTACGTATCGGCCTGCTGGTTTGGTTATGATGAACCGTCAGCGGTATCTCCTTCAAACCTTGCCAAAAAGATGTGGACTAACGTTATGAAGGAGATCCATAAGGAACTTGAAGTGAAAGAGTTCCCGACGACCGAATTTGTAACTACGAGATATTATTGTGCTCAAACCGGATTACTTGCAACCGATGCGTGCAGTAGTATTGGCATAGGTTATTATAAGACCAACTTCTCGTTGCCGGGCGTTTGTTCGGCACATGCGGGAAAGCAACTTGGCGCAATCAAAGAGTTGCCCAAAGATTCAAAACCCGGTGTTATAATTGCACAGAAGCCGGCTGAAGGTGACGGTACAACATCCGATACCTCATCCAGCAGTTCTGATACAAGTTCAAATAGCAGCGCATCAAGTTCATCGAGTAACAGTTCGGAGTCATCAAGTGAGTCCAACTCTGAAAAACCGACAACTGAATAAAATTAAAGCCTCTTTGGATTGCTCCAAAGAGGCTTTTTATTTAAAACGGAATTATGCTTTCATAAGTTTGCTGCCTGCTTCAATAAGTGCGTCGCAAAGTGATACGGATTCAGCTTTGGTTTTTGCAACTGCTGAAACATAAATTTTGATTTTAGGCTCGGTTCCCGAAGGACGAACAATAAGCGAACATCCGTTATCCAAACGGTATTCCAGAACCTTGGAAGAGGGAAGATCAATTTTTTCTTCTGTGCCATTTTCAAGATTTTTGATGACCGATTTGTCATAATCTCTTATTTCGACCACCTTTGAATCCGAAATCTCCGTCGGGGGATTTGTTCCGAGACCGTCCATTATACCGGCCATAATTTGCATACCTTGCTGGCCTTCAAATGTGAAGCTTGCCTGCTTGTTGATATAGAAACCAAGTTCGCTTTCAATGTCGTTGAGTGCGTCAAATAAGGTCTTGCCTTGCGCCTTGTAATAGCAAGCCATTTCACAGATGAGCATAGATGCTGTAACAGCGTCTTTATCTCTTACAAAGGTGCCTGAAAGGTAACCGTAGCTTTCTTCAAAACCAAAGATATAACGCTCGGGCTCACCTGCTTCTTCAAGACCTAAAATCTGCTCACCGATAAACTTAAAACCTGTGAGAACGTTGCGAAGTTCACAACCGTACTTGTCGGCAATCTTCTGGCAAATCTCACTGGTGACGATAGTCTTAACAGCGATCGGATTCTTGGGCATTGTGCCAAGTTCGGTTCTTCTCTTTAAAATATAATCGAGTAACAAAGCGCCAACCTGATTGCCGGTCATAAGCTCGTATTTTCCGTCGTTGCATACAGCAATGCCGACACGGTCTGCATCGGGATCGGTTGCAAGGAGGATGTCAGGTTTGACGGTTTCGGCAAGTTTCAACGCACACTCGAACGGTTGACTGAGTTCGGGATTGGGGTAGGGCGCAGTCGGGAAGTTTCCGTCGGGTAATTCCTGCTCGGATACGACAGTGACGTTGTTTATTCCAACGCGCTTCAAGATTGCGCGTACGGGCTTGTTGCCTGTTCCGTGAAGCGGAGTATAAACAACTGACATATCGCTTGATTTTAAGATTTCCGGTGACAAAGACTGGGTTTCGCAGTTATCAAGGAATGCATCGATAACATCTTGTGTAATATATTTGATTTTACCGTCCTTCAAAGCGGTCTCGAAGTCAATCGTTTTAATGCCACCAAAGAAATCGGTTTTTTGGATATATGAAAAAACAAAATTGCTTGCTTCAATATTCAGCTGACAACCGTCGGGACCGTATGCTTTATAACCGTTGTACTTCGCAGGGTTGTGGCTGGCGGTTATAACAACACCAGCGTGGCAGTTAAGATATCTGACAGCAAAGGACAGCATCGGTGTAGGCATAAGCTCATCGTAAATATATGCGGTAATACCGTTTGCCGCAAAAACACTTGCAGCGGTTTCGGCAAAGAGTTTAGATTTGATACGACTATCGTATGCAATAGCAATACGTCCATCTTTTGCAACACTGTTCACATAGTCTGCAATGCCTTGTGAAGCACGGCCGACAGTGTAAACGTTCATTCGGTTAGTACCGGCACCGATAACTCCGCGAAGACCTGCGGTGCCAAATTCCAACTCGCGATAGAAACAGTCGTTAATAGCCTCCTCGTTACCTTCCATCGATAAAAGTTCGGGGATAAGGTCGGGGTCAGCAACGGCTTTTTCACACCACAATTTGTAATTATTCATAATATCCATAAAAAAACATCCTTTCAATAGAAAAGTATATTCCTATTACTATAATTTTATTATAAATGTAATATGATGTCAATGCATTTTTGACAGAATATTAAGAATGGATTGATACAAAATTAACAATATGTTGATTGTATTTACTCACGAATGACATAGATGTATGTGCAATATGCATAAAATTTTAAAAATGTGAAAAAGATTCTTGACAAAAAGCGATATAAATAGTAAAATTTATTTATAATCGGTTGATATGGGTTTTTGATAAAATGGATTTAAGGGGAACGGCTTTGGAGCATTCAAAAAACACAAGTAAAAATGCTTCTCGTAATGAGATTAAAGGCCTTTCCACCGTTGCTGTTTTAACAAAATACGCACCCCTTGTCAAATCTCGTGCAATTAGTTTTTGTGTTCCGGGTTTGGAACTTGATGATTTAATTCAAGAAGGAAATATAGGTTTGCTTTCCGCGACCCAATCGTATGACGGTCGCACATCTGTTTTTGCTACTTTTGCCAGGAAATGTATTGATTCCGCTATTATAGATTACCTTCGCAGACAGCGAAAGGTTTCCACTATTCCGGGAGAATTGATTGTTGATATTGACGGTATTGAGGTTGAGGATTTGAAGTCCAACCTTGAACATTCAGTCTCATCTAAGGACGAATATCAGCAACTCCTTGTTAAAGCCGAAAAAACTTTGTCCCATTTAGAGCACTCTGTTTTTCTCCTTATGCTCCGTGGCTTTAACACTTCTGAAATTGCAGAAGTGAAGGGTGTGGATATAAAATCAGCAAGAAATGCGGTTCAACGAATCCGTGCAAAATTAAAGTGATAATATGCCCTAAGTAGCTTAAACAGAAAGAGCGTTGTTTACAAAGGTGACGGTGCGATTCCGTCCAGGGCCAAAAATACTCAAAAAGAAAGATTGAGAGAGGTAAAATTATGTTCGAAGACAAGACCCTTAAATGCAAAGACTGCGGCGAAGATTTCGTTTTCACTGCAGGTGAGCAGGAGTTCTACGAGTCAAAAGGATTCGTTAATGAGCCCCAGCGTTGCAAGAAGTGCCGCGATGCTCGTAAGAACGCAGGCAAGGCTCCCAGAGAGATGCACGAAGCTGTTTGTGCAACCTGCGGTGGCACTGCAATCGTTCCTTTCATCCCCCGCGATGATCGTCCTGTATATTGCAGCGAGTGCTTTGCAAAGATGAAGGAAGAAGGCTAATTAAAAGCTTTATGAGCCGTTTCAGGAATTCCTGAAACGGCTTTTCCTTTAAAATTCTACAAATTTTTTAACATTATAATATTTTTTTAATATTTTATTCATATAATTAAGTTTCGTATGGTTTAAAATAGAAAGTAAAGGGAGAAGGAGGTTTTCTTATGTCTGATAAAAAAGTGCTGATTGTTGATGATGATAACAATATATGCGAACTGTTGCGACTTTATCTTGAAAAGGATGGATTCAAAACCGTGATTGCTAACGACGGTGAAGCTGCTCTTGCAAAATTCAGTGTAGAAGAACCCGATCTCATTTTACTGGATATAATGATGCCAAAATTAGATGGTTGGCAGGTTTGCAGAACTATCAGAAAAACTTCACAGGTGCCGATAATTATGCTTTCTGCCAAGGGCGAAACCTTTGATAAAATTTTAGGACTTGATCTTGGCGCAGATGATTATGTGACCAAGCCTTTCGATTCAAAGGAAGTATTAGCGCGAGTACGTGCGGTTTTAAGAAGATCTGACGATGAAGAAGCAAATGAGGAAAGAATCGTCAAATTCGATAAGTTGACGATCAATCTTACAAATTATGAGCTTGTTGTTGATGGGAAAAAGGTTGATGCACCTCCAAAAGAGATGGAGCTTATTTTCCATCTTGCAAGCAATCCCAACCGTGTTTATTCGCGTGACCAACTGCTTGATGAGGTTTGGGGATTCGAATACTATGGTGATTCTCGTACGGTGGACGTTCATATTAAGAGGCTCCGCGAAAAATTAGAGGGTGTGTCAGACCAATGGTCCATAAAAACCGTGTGGAGTGTTGGTTATAAGTTTGAACTGAAACAGGATTGATATGAAAAACAAACTTTTCGGCAAACTTTTTTTGACAACTACTGCCGCAATCGTAACAAGTTTTCTAATTATGATGATATTGTTGAGCGTTGCGGTTAATAATTATTTTGTAAAAGAAAAGCAGGCACAGTTGACCGAAAACTGTAAGACGATTGCCGCTGTTTTGTCAGCAGAAACTAACAATTCGTTGGGGTTTCACATAAACCTTGTCGGAATGATTGAGGTTTTGTCAAACGCTGTTTCGGGTGAAACCTATGTGTGCGATAATACGGGGCATATTTTTCATTGCAGTTGTGATGAATGGAAACGGGAAAGAACCTGTGTTCATTCGGTAACGGTCATTGATAAGGATGTTTTGAAAGAGGTTGACAGAGGTTCGTTTTTCGAATTTGGAGATTTTTCCAACCGATTTGAGAACATATACTATACCGTAGGAATGCCCATCACAAGCAGCACGGGTGAAAATGTGGGATATGTGTTTATTTCACAACCTGCTTCGCAGTTGCAGGTCGTTTGGGAAAAGCTCTCAAAACTGTTTGTGTTCTGTGCAATATTACCGTTGGTACTTATGTTTGTGTTTCTTTATATATCGACCAAAAAGATGACAAAGCCTCTTAAACTGATGTCGCAGGCAGCTGTCAAGATGTCGGAAGGCGACTTTTCCAACAGGATACCCATATCGGGAGAGGACGAAATATCGGATTTGGCCGAAGCGTTTAATAAAATGTCGGATTCTTTAAATCAACTTGAAGGAATGAGAAGAAGTTTTATTGCCAATATTTCTCACGAATTAAGAACTCCCATGACAACTATAAGCGGATTTATTGACGGTATTTTAGACGGTACGATTCCTCACGAAAAACAGAAATACTATCTGTCGCTCGTGTCGGGTGAAGTCAAGCGACTTTCGCGTCTTGTTCAGTCGATGTTGAGCCTTGCAAGGCTTGAATCAGGTGAGCAAAAGGTCAATTACAGCGAGTTTTCTCTTCACGAACTAACACTTGATGTACTATTCTCCCAGGAGCAGAGAATTGAAGAAAAACAACTGGATATAAAGGGACTTGAATCGGGGTCTGCGATAAATATTTTAGCTGATCGCGATTTAATATATCAAGCAATATATAATCTTGTCGATAATGCAATCAAATTTTCTCCCGAAAAGAATTGCCTTAGTTTTAAAATCGAAAAAATGGATGGAAATAAGGTTGGATTTGCAGTTAAAAACGCAGGAAAAGGTATAGACCCCAAGGAATTACAGTTTGTTTTTGATAGATTTTACAAAGCCGACCGCTCGAGGTCGCAGAATAAGGAAGGAACGGGCTTAGGTCTTTACATTGTAAAAACAATAGTGGATATTCATAATGCAAAAATAAAGGTGAGCAGTATTCCGAATGAATTTACAGAATTTCAGATTGTTTTTCCCGATGCAACTGAGGTTGCATTGACCGAAAGGAACTAATTTATGTCAGATGATAACATTTTCAATAACAATGTTAATGAGGGTGCTGAGAACAACACCCCAAATTTCGAGCGGCCTATTGATGAAAATGATGCCGACAAAGTAGTGACGAGTGAACCAACGGTTACGTTTGATTCACCCGAACCGCACAAGAAGCATAAGAACACAGGTTTAAAGGTGTTTTTCTCGATGATAGCGGTCACGGTTGCACTGGTAATTGCGTTGGTTTCGGGCTTCGTTTTAGGCAGAAGTGCGATCAATTCAAAACCGCAGTACTCCAATCTTGTCGATGCAGCACCGAGCGAATTGACTGACACTGCTACTGTATATAAAAATGTTGTAGAATCGGTCGTCAGCATTACGGTTTATAACGATAAGGGCGACGGCTCAAATGCAACAGGTCTTGTATATAGCTCGAATGGATATATTGTTACTAACGACCACATTTATGCAGATGTTGTAGCACCCAATTTTTTGGTGACAATGTATGACGGCACTGAATATTCTGCAAAATTTGTTGCAGGAGATACAAGAAGTGACCTTGCAGTCTTAAAGGTAGAGGCTGATGATTTAAAACCCGTAACATTCAGAAACTCGGATAATATAATCGTTGGTGAAAAGGTTGCGGCTATCGGCTGCCCGTCGGGTATGCTTAAAGCAACCGCAACCGACGGCATAATTTCTCTGGAAGCAACTCGAATCAGCACAGAAAATTCGTCGTATACAATGAAGACCATACAGACCAGTGCCCCCATAAATCCGGGTAATTCAGGTGGAGCATTGGTTGATATGTCATCGTATGTTATAGGTGTGACTTCGGCTAAACTTTCAGCAAGTATTTCATATAGCGATATTGTCGTTTATGAAAATATGGGATACGCTATTCCTTCAAATACGGTTGTAAGTGTCGTTGATTCGCTTATAAAGAACGGATATGTTGAGGGAAGAGGTAAGCTTGGAATCTCATATACATTTATTGATACTGTTATGAGCAATCTCAACGACGGATTGAAGAGAGGACTTTATATTGCCGAAATTTCACAAGAAAGTGATTTGAGCAAAACATCGTTGCAGGTTGGCGATATTATAACCCATATAAATGATATCGAAATCACTTCAAGAGATATAGCGCTTGATATAATCGAAGCAGCGGTTCCCGGTGATTCGTTGTCATTTACCGTTTATCACGCAAAATCAGGTGAAACCGAAACGGTTTATGCCTCGCTTTTAAGTGATAAGGGAAGTTCGAGCTACTCCGAAAGTGTTTTAGATTCAAACGGCTCACAAAACAACAATATATACGACGAAGACGCGGATTCATATTCAGACCATTAAAAAAACCGTCAGTTCATTTATGAACTGACGGTTTTTTATTGCTTCATAGTATCATTACGGCTTTTTAAGGGAATAATCATTTTGAGATTTTAAAATTTCGGAGGGTTATATTTGCACTATAATAAGGTCGAAATCTGCGGGGTCAATACGAGCAAACTGCCGTTACTTAAAGAGGCGGAAAAAGAAAGATTATTAAAATTGGTAAAGCAAGGGGACACATTAGCGCGAGACACTTTGATAGAAGGCAATTTGAGGCTTGTTTTGAGTGTTATACAACGTTTTTCCAACCGAGGTGAGAATAGTGATGACCTGTTCCAAATTGGTTGTATAGGGCTTATGAAGGCAATAGATAACTTCGATATAACACAAAATGTAAGGTTTTCAACCTATGCCGTTCCAATGATAATAGGTGAAATAAGAAGGCATTTAAGGGATAACAGTTCGGTTCGTGTCAGCCGTTCAATAAAGGACACTGCGTACAGAGCAATGCAGGTCAAAGAAAAGCTTATGGCGAATTTTCAAAGAGAACCAACAGTAGAAGAAATAGCAAATGAACTTGATTTGAGCAAGGGTGAGGTGGTGCTTGCGTTAGAAAGTATTGTTGAACCGGTGTCATTGTTTGAATCGGTATATTCAGATGGCGGTGATGATGTTTATGTGCTTGACCAATTAGGCGATAGCAACGACGACTCAAACTGGACAGATGAAATAGCTTTCAGGGATACGTTACGTTCTCTCGATGAACGCGAAAAGAGAATATTGATGCTTAGATTTATGAAGGGAAAAACCCAAATGGAAGTGTCGAAGGAAATAGGCATTTCTCAGGCTCAGGTGTCGAGAATCGAAAAAGGCGTGCTTGAAAAAATAAAAAAAGAATGATTATTTTTCGAATTTAAGCATAATCTCAATGGGAAGGTGATGTTATGCTTCAAAGTTTGACTAACATGAGAGAGAAGCAGGTAGTTTGTATTAAAGACGGTGCAATTTTGGGGTTGGTGAGCGATTTTGAAATTGACACTGAAACGGGACATCTGGAATCGATTTTAATTTACGGAAGAAGGCGTTTTTTCGGCATCTTCGGCCGTGATATTGACTGTAAAATACCTTGGGGAAGTATTGAAGTTATTGGCGAGGATTCGATATTGGTCAACTGTGACGGATATCCACAAAGCCAAATGCGTCGGGGCGGATTATTATCGGAAATTTTTACATTTAAATAAAGGATGCATTGTTTAAACAGGTTGGAAATCATAATCTCAAATTTTATAAAAGCATTCAATTTTTGACCTTTATATTAAACTTTTGAAGTGGAAAGTTAATAGAAAAGAAGTTATATAAAGGAGTAAAAAATGAAAAGAATTATAAAAATGTTTTTTTTGGTGGCACTGGTGTTTTCAGTGGTTTCTCACAGCGCAGTTGCATATTACGGGATTGTGTTGGGGGATAATTATTATGTAAGAGTAGGCGAAACGCCTGATATTTATGATTCAAAAGTGATAGAATACAAAGTAAAATCATTAGACAGTGCATTAGTTGCAAAAAATGGTTCGAATCTTAATTCCTACGACCTTAACGTTTCACTGTTTGGAATTATACCTGTGAAGACTGTGCATATTACCGAAGCACAAAACACCGAGGTGGTCGTTTTGGGCAACCCTTTTGGTATAAAAATTTACACTGAGGGGGTTATGGTTGTAGGGTTTATAGATGTTTGCACTCACAACGGCGATGTTAACCCTGCGCTCAATGCAGGACTTATGATCGGTGATATGATTTTGGAAATCAACGGTTTGAAAATACGTGAAAAGAACGATGTTCAAGCTGCTGTTTTGTCTTCTGACGGTGAGCCTTTGAATGTTAAGGTCAACCGCAACGGTAAGGTGTTCAGTGTAAATGTCAATCCTGCACAGTCGTCGACAGACGGGAAATGGAAGGCAGGAATGTGGGTGCGCGATAGTTCAGCGGGTATCGGAACACTAACATTTTACAACCCTTCGACAGATGTTTTAGCCGGTTTAGGTCACGGAATATGCGACCCCGATACAGATAAGTTGTTGCCGCTTGAATCGGGCGAGTTCGTTGAAGCGGAAATTGTCGGTTTAGAAAAATCAACCAAAGATGATGCGGGTGAGTTGCAGGGTATATTTTCGGGCGGTGAGATTGCAAAAATAAAGTGCAACGACATAACCGGTGTTTACGGAACGGATTGCGATTCGGAGTTTAAGGGCAAATTGATGCAGGTGGCACTTCGTCAGGAGATAAAGGTCGG
>JAZRMK010000039.1:0-8578 GCA_045647525.1 Acutalibacteraceae bacterium | reverse complement strand
CAACTGACCGAGCTTTTCGACTGTGTTAAGGAAAACTTCGATTTAAGCAGTGTTCTTGAATACACCGTTGAAGCAGGTAGGCCTGATACAATCACCGAAGAAAAACTCAATGCAATAAAGGCTGGCGGGGCGACAAGAATAAGTATAAATCCGCAGACGATGAACGATTCTGTTTTGGAAAAAATCGGACGTCGCCATACCGTTGAGCAGACGGTCGAGGCTTTTGACCTTGCCAGAAAATGTGGATTTGATAACATAAATATGGACCTTATTGCAGGTCTCGACGGCGATACTGTCGAAACTTTTTGTGAATCTGTTGATAGGTGTATCAAACTTGACCCTGAAAATATAACTGTCCATTCTCTTTCGATGAAGCGTGCATCAAATCTTACGGGTGCGGGATACAACTTCCGTGAGGCAACAGGGAATGATGCCGAGAAAATGGTCGATTATGCTTATACAAAGCTGAAAGAAAACGGCATTTTGCCGTATTATATGTATCGTCAGAGCAAGACCGTAGGTAATCTCGAAAATGTAGGATATGCAAAAGAAGATTTTGAAGGTCTTTATAACGTATATATTATGGATGAAACACATACTATTTTAGCCTGCGGAGCATCGGGCGTTACCAAGCTTCGCGATCCAAACGGGCCTTTGATAGAACGTGTGTTTAACTTTAAATATCCTTATGAGTATATCTCGCAGTTCGATGTTATTCTGCAAAGAAAGCAGGCAATAGTTGAGTTTTACGATAAACTCAAAAATAATTAGGTTCAATCGGTCGTGTGACCGTAAAATATTTAACGGAGGAAATTTTATGGAGTTCTTGAATAAAGCAAAAGGTATTTTGGAAAATTTGGAGATAAAAACAGGCGAATTTGTATATAATCAGAAAAATAACGTTAAAATCGCAAAGGTTTGCGCTGACCTTAAAAAATCCTATGAGAAATTAGGTCGTCTTACTTACAGAAAACTTAACGGCACCGCCGTTAATGACAACGAGTATGAAGCAGCCGTTGAAAAAATCGAAATTTTAAAAATGGAACTTACCGCTTTGAGAGAGGGTGTTGACGGTTCAGGTGATTCGATCATTTTCGAAGACGGAGAGCCTGTTGACGCTCCGGAGGTAGAGAATGACTGATATTAAAAGTATCGGCATCGTTATTGCTGATAAGGACGAGTATATTCATATCGAGTCGGCATTGGGCGGTGCTTTGAAAAATTGCGATGTGTGCGGTCTTGTCGGGCATACTGCTGATGTTGAAACTAAAAGCGGAACAGTCAATATTATTACTGTTTGCAGCGGTATCGGTAAGGTAAATGCTACTATTGCCGCAACGCTTATTGCTGATAAGTGCGATATTATTTTAAACGCAGGATTGTCCGGTGGTTTCGGTGACGCTAAAAAGTATGACTTGGTAGTAGGAACAAAACTTTATGAACACGATTTTGACCTTACTGCTATTGGATATCAACCGTCACAAAAACCGGGACAGGCAGGCATTTTGGAGTGCGACAGACAACTTGTTGCAGATGTTGCCGCAAAGTTTCCCTTTGTGAAATTGGGTGCATTTGTAACGGGCGACAGCTTTATCTGTGACAAAGTAAAGCACGATGAACTGGTTCGTTTGTTCGATCCCGTTGCGTGCGATATGGAGTCCGCGGCTATCGCTGCCGTTGCTCAACGTTTCTCTAAGCCGTATCTTTCGATAAGAATGGTGTCCGACGGTGCCGACGATGATTCGGCTGACACCTATACCGATACTTTGAAGTGTGACCGCGCAGACGGGTGGTTTACGCTTTTAATAAATTGGATCAAATCCTTGTGAGGCATTGAATGAAAAATAAAACAAAAACTTTAAGGGATAATAATCAGCCGCAGAGTTATATGCATGCCTCTGCGATTCTTATGGTTGCAACAGCTCTTGTTAAGGTGCTCGGTGCATTTTATAAGATTCCTTTGGGCGAATTTATTCTTGATGTAACGGGAATGGGCTATTTCTCAACAGCCTATGACCTTTATGTGCCGATGTACTCAATAGCAATGGCAGGTCTGCCTATTGCTATTTCAAGAATTGTGGCTGAACATGTTGCTAATGGACGTTACAGACACGTAAAGCGCACTTTGGATGTTGCCAAAAAGGCATTTGTGGTGACAGGTGGTACGGGATTTGTGCTGATGCTTGTCCTTGCAGTTCTTATGACGGGACATCCGTTTAATGTATTTAACCCTGGCTCTTTTTGGGGAATAGTAGCCATAGCACCTTGCTTGCTTTTCTGTTGCGTTATGTCAGCATATCGCGGATATTACGAGGGACTTCGCAATATGACTCCGACTGCCATAAGTCAGGTTATGGAAGCTTTCGGCAAACTCGTTTTCGGTCTGTTGTTCTCGTTTGTTATAATAATTACGACAAAGAACTACTCACTTGCTGCGGCAGGAGCTTTGTTCGGTATAACTTTGGGAACTATATTCAGTTCGGGTTACCTTGTAATAAAATACCGTCGAGAGAAGGATTCCTTCTTTACAAAAGAACAGTTGGAGTCTGCTCCGAATCCTGAGTCCGGCAAGGTTATATTAAAGAGCCTTTTGATTGTTGCGATTCCAATAGTTTTAGGTTCACTTGTAAATAACATAACAAGTCTTATAGATGTTGTTATGGTGCAAAAACAGTTGGCTAACGCTTTGGGTAGCTCACCTGAATACTTTAAAAACACCTATGCGTCGCTTATAGCTTCCGAGGTTGCTAAGGATTCCGACTATAACTGGTTGGTTGATCTTCCTAACTCGCTTTACGGCTGCCACCGCGGTTTTGCGTTCTCTATTTACAACCTTGTACCTGTGTTGACTTCGGTTTTGGGCGTCAGCGCTATTCCGATTTTGGCAACTGCTTGGGCAAAAAGAGATAGATATGAAATGAAGCGCAGTGTCGGATCAATTATCAGAACTACTGCGTTGATAGCGATTCCGGTCGGTTGCGGTATTTTTGCTGTGTCAGAGGGTATACTTAATATCCTTTATTCAAATGAAAATATGATTGCAGTT
The DNA here is from genome assembly GCA_045647525.1 of Acutalibacteraceae bacterium. Taxonomy (GTDB): domain Bacteria; phylum Bacillota; class Clostridia; order Oscillospirales; family Acutalibacteraceae; genus UMGS172. The sequence goes on along the minus strand of JAZRMK010000039.1, from coordinate 5,532 downwards.
GCCGCACCGAATTTGAAGGTGTTGGGTATTTGCGCGATTTTTGCAGGTCTTAATTCGCCGGTAGTTAATATGTTGCAGGCTATTGGCAAACAGTCTGTCCCCATCAGAAACATTGCCGTTGGTGCAGCACTTAAAATAGTGATCAACTTTGTGCTTGTAGGTACTCCGGAAATCAATATCCTTGGTGTGCCTATCGGCACTACGGTTTGCTATGCGTATATTTGTATTGCAAACTTTATATGCTTTGTAAAGTACAGTGGTGTTATGCCTGATCTTTACAACTGTATCGGCAAGTTTTTGCTGTCGGGAATTGCTTGCGGAGCAGCCGCATTTGGAACTTCCTATGCTCTTGCTGGTTTAAACGTTTCACTTGGTATTTCAACAATTTTTTCTATCGGAGTTGCGGGAATAGTATATATTGTTTTCTTGGGCGTTTTGCGCGCGCTGGTAAGAGATGACATACTTTCTTTGCCAAAAGGAGAAAAAATTGCAAAAGTACTTGAAAAATTGAGAGTTTTGAGGTAAAATAAACATAAAGTATTGGTTAAATTGCGGAAATGTGGTCAATTTCTACTAATACTTTATCTGGGTTTTGTTGAGGCTGTACAAATGATATCGAAAAGTTCTTTTAAAAAAGAAAAATATAGTATTGAAGATCTTCTTCAAATTATGAAAATTTTGCGTTCTCCCGGTGGTTGCCCGTGGGATATCGAACAGACTCATCAAAGTATACGTAAAGACCTTTTGGAAGAAGCCTATGAAACGGCTGATGCAATTGACCTTGATGATAAGGATGCGATGTGTGAAGAATTGGGCGATTTGCTTCTGCAGGTTGTGTTCCATTCTGATATTGCCCAAAAAAACGGCGAGTTTACTTTTGACGACGTCGTTGACGGTATATCAAAGAAGTTGATACTTCGTCATCCGCATGTTTTTGGAAATGTTGAGGCTGATACCGCTGAAAAGGTTCTTGAAAATTGGGACGCCATTAAACGCGATGAAAAGCATCAGGAGTCCTATACCGATACGTTGACCAGTGTGCCGAGAGCGTTTCCTGCGTTAATGCGTGCCGCTAAGGTTCAGAAAAGGGCTGCCAAGGCGGGTTTTGACTGGGACGATGTCAGTGGTGCCTTGGACAAACTCTCGGAGGAAATTGAGGAACTGAAAACAGCAGTCAATAGTGGTAATCAAATAGATATAAATGAAGAGTTTGGCGATTTGCTGTTTTCAATGGTAAATGTTTCAAGATTTCAAAAAATTGACGCAGAAAGCAGTTTAGCTTCTGCTACCGATAAATTTATAGACCGCTTCGAGCGTGTTGAGCAAATATGCAAAGAAAAGGGTAAAGATATGAAAGAAATGTCTTTATCCGAACTTGACGCTATATGGAATAGTGTCAAGCACAATTAAGTTTCAAATTCAAGGATGACCTTGATTGAATAAATATTAGATGGAGGAAAAGCAAAATGAAAAAGACAGAGTTAGTCGCAGCAATTGCCGAAAAGGCAGGTATCAGCAAAAAGGACGCTGATAAAGCAGTAGCAGCTTTCATCGAGACCGTTACTGACGCTCTCAAAGCAGGCGATAAGGTTCAGCTTATCGGCTTTGGTACTTTTGAGGTTCGCGAGCGGCCCGAAAGAACCGGCAGAAACCCTCTCACCAAGGAAACCATCACTATTGCAGCTTCTAAGGCTCCCGCTTTCAAAGCAGGTCAGGGCTTCAAAGCAGCTATTAAGTAATTATTTCTTTGAAAGAATGAGCCGCCATAATTTTTGGCGGCTTAATCTTTTTTGTGTTGGGTGATTATTTTGAGGTTAGATAAGTATTTAAAGGTTTCGCGCATTATTAAGCGCCGAACCGTAGCCAACGAAGCCTGCGATGCAGGCAGAGTCGTGGTTAATGGCAAGGTGGCAAGAGCTTCTTATGATGTCAAGGTCGGAGATATTCTTGAAATCGGTTTTGGACAAAGAACCGTCAAGGTTGAGGTAATCGATGTTGCCGAAGTTGTAAGAAAAGAAGCTGCTGCAACGATGTATAGAATTTTAAATTAACAAGAACCGCTTTTGTGATGTTGCAAAGGCGGTTTTGTTATTTATTGTCACCTTACTTCATATAAATTTCAAGTGAAAGGGTGGTAATAATGCAAAATACAGCACAGCATACTGTTCATATTGAAAACAGAGAAAAAATGATGGTGTCGGGAGTTGTAGATGTGGACAGTTTTGATGAACAAACCGTAGTTCTTTTGACCGAAAAAGGAAAGTTGACTGTTAAAGGTGATGGTTTAAAGGTCATTGGTTTTACTGTCGAAACAGGCGATCTGCAATTACAGGGTAAGATAATAGCGCTTGGGTATACTCAGGACAATAAGAAAAACATTTTAGGCAGGATTTTGAAATAATGGGATACATTAATGTTAAGTATCAGGTGCTATGTTTTTTGGCAGCAGTTGCGTTGGGAATGATACTTGCGATTGTCTATAACTTTTTTAAAATCATAAGATTAAAGTATCAAAAAGGTGCAATTTCAGTATTTTTAAGCGATATAATGTTTTTTGCGTTTTCGGCATTTTTAACATATTGTTTTATGCTTCTTGGGTCAAAGGGTCAAGTAAGGCTTTTTATAATTTTTGGAGAAATAGTCGGCTTTTTTATATTCCAACTACTTTTTTCAAATGCCGTTTTATATTTATTTAGGAAAATGTTTGAATTTTTTGAGTTAATTTTGCACTTGTCTTCTAAAATTTCAACCGCGTTTTCGTCAACTATTAACAAATATTTTGAAAATGCTGTAAATACTGTAAAAAAACACTTGCAACCCAAAGTGAAACTATTGTATAATTATTTAAAAATATCGGTGTTGAAACGAAGAAAGGGTGAATATAATGGCGAATGAATCCAGCCGTCGCGGTAGCTATATCGTTCGAATTGGTTTGTTGGTTTTTGCAGTTGTTATGTTCTTCGTTTTTGTTTCGCTTATCCGTGAGTTCAACGCAAGAACTGCTGAAAAGGCGGCACTGCTCGGAAAAAGAGATGAACTGAAACTTAATGTTGAGTATCTTTCCAATATGCTGGAAAGCAGCGACGATAAGGAGTTTATCGAAAAAGCGGCTCGAGAGCGCCTTGGCTATGTTTATGACGGAGATCACGTTTATATCGATATTTCGGGCGATTAAGACGCGTATTTTCAAGGGGCTTTTGGAGGAACAAAGGGTTTTATGCAGATTGAAGTAGGACAGATTGTGGTAGGTAAGGTTACGGGCGTTACCAATTTCGGCGTTTTTGTCGATTTGGGCGAAGGCAAGTCGGGTCTTGTACATATTTCGGAAATTGCACAGACTTATGTCAGTGATGTTAAGGAATATGTCAAAATCGGTGACGAGGTCAAAATGAAGGTTCTCAGCATTTCGGATGATGGAAAAATCAGCCTTAGTATAAAGAAGGCACAGGAACCGAATCCTGATATTAAAAAGCAAAATCAGGCAAGACCTCAGGGTCAAAAATTTCAAAGAACACCGAAACCTGCCAATGATTATGCGGCAAATCCTGTTCCTGTGTGGACTCCTAAAAAGAGTGAGTCAGCCTCTTTTGAGGATATGATGGCAAAATTCAAGCAGACAAGTGATGAAAAGTTTTCGGATTTAAAGAAAAAGAATCCCGATACAAGACGTCCCAAACGTTCTGCTGTAAAATAAAGATATCAAGGGCGGTGTATTCCATTATTCAGGAGTCGTCGCCTTTTATTTTAGATGTAATAACAGATTTAAAGGATTTATTATGACAAAATATGAACTTGTAGCACCGTGTCTTTTCGGTGTTGAGGGAATTTTAGCCGATGAATTAAAGAGAATCGGTGCAGAAAACGTAAGAGCTGAAAATGGACGTGTTTTGTTCAGCGGTGATGTTTCCATGATAGCCACGGCTAATATAAATTCACGTTTTGCAGAGAGAATATTGTTGAATTTGGGTCAGTTTAAGGCTACCTCTTTTACTGAACTTTTCGATAATGTAAAAAAGATTCCGTTGGAAAATTATATCGGTAAAGATGATGCTTTTCCTGTTAAAGGTTGGAGTCTTAATTCGCAATTGCACAGTATACCTGATTGCCAGTCGATTATAAAAAAGGCTTGCGTTGAGCGATTAAAGACGGTATACAAAACTAATTGGTTTGAAGAAACCGGACCTGTTCATCAAATTCAGTTTTCGATTATGAAGGATCAGGTTACAATAATGCTTGATACTTCGGGTCACGGATTGCATAAACGTGGATATAGAGCCAACTCAAATGCTGCTCCCATCAAAGAAACCCTTGCTGCTGCTATGTGTGATCTGGCAAGAATTTATCCGGATACGCAGATTTTCGATCCATTCTGCGGCAGTGGAACAATACTTATCGAAGCTGCGTTGATGGCAAAAAAACAAGCCCCCGGACTTCGTCAGTTCTTTGCGGCTGAACGTTTTGGATTTATTCCTGAGAATGTATGGCGCGAAGCAAGGCAGGCGGCTATGGAAAGAATACTGCCTAATATTGAGTTCAGAGCAGTAGGTTTTGATATAGACCCTGCGGCAGTAAAGTTGACACTTGAAAACGCTAAAAAAGCAGGCGTTGAAAAGTATGTAACGGCAGAGGTCAGAGATGTTAAAGATTTCAAATTGCCGGAAGGAAGAACCTTGGTTATCACTAATCCGCCGTATGGTGAAAGATTGCTTGATATTAAGGCGGCAGAGGAACTTTATAAAACTATGGGAAGTGTGTTCCCGAAGGAGAAGGGAAAGAAGTACTATATTATCAGTCCTCATGATGAATTTGAGAAGTTCTACGGTACTGCACCTGACAAAAAGAGAAAACTTTATAACGGTATGATTAAGTGTAATCTTAATATGTATTTTAAATAAAGTAAGCGGTCTGATATTTTTTCAGACCGCTTTATTTTTTTTGTTATTTTCAGTCAATACTCTTAATAATATTTAATATATCTTTTTGGAGGGGTATTTATGGAACTGTGGAAGAAGTATAAGCCGTATATTATAACTACGGCAATTATTTTGGGATTAGCGGGTATAAGTTCATTACTGTCAGGTGGTTTTGATGAATATAAACTTGCGGAAAAACCGCCTTTGTCGCCCCCGGCGATATTGTTCCCGATAGTTTGGACAGTGCTTTATACTATGTTGGCAATAGCAGCAGTAACTGTTGCTAAGTCAAATGACCTTGATAAAGCCTCTGCGTTAAGGGTATTTATAATTCACCTCGCAATAAATCTTACTTGGCCGATAATATTCTTCGGCTTTTCTGCGCCTAAATTTGCACTTGTGTGGCTTGTTCTGACTGTATTTACTGCGTTGCTTACGGCGAGAAGGTTTTTCAGCGTATCTAAGGTGGCAGGTTTTTTGCTCGTTCCGTATATTATATGGTTGTTCTTTGCATTTTATCTTAATTTTGGTATAGTTGCATTAAATTCCTGAAATAATCATTAAATTTTGTAAAAGTACTTGCATTTTTTGGAAAATGTGTTAAAATCATATTTAGCAC
>JAZRMK010000038.1:0-8860 GCA_045647525.1 Acutalibacteraceae bacterium | reverse complement strand
AGGAATTTTTGATATGGATAATACCACCGTTTCAAAATTTTCGCGTGAGTTTTTAAAATTTTCCGAAAACAGAAAAGAAACAGTAAATGTTTCTTTTGAACTGCCTAAATCATTTATTGTATGTAATGAAGAAGGAAAAATGAAGGTTTATATTTCTCAGCTTTCTCCCGCAACTCTTGAAAAGAGAGCAAAATCAAAGTTTATTATTACAGAAAATATAGTCTAAACAGGAAGGAAAAAAAGTATGAGTAATCAAGCAGTAACACCGGTAACGGAAAGTTATGACGAAAATTCCATACAGGTTTTGGAAGGTCTTGAAGCGGTTAGAAAAAGACCCGGTATGTATATCGGTTCAACCGGCGAAAGAGGATTGCATCACCTTGTATATGAAATTGTCGATAACTCGATAGATGAGGCTTTGGCAGGCTACTGTGATAAGATAACCGTGGATATTTTGGACGATGGTATTATCAGAGTAACCGATAACGGCCGTGGTATTCCTGTGGGTATAAATCCGCAAAAAGGAATTCCTACCGTAACTGTTGTATTTACAATACTTCACGCAGGCGGTAAGTTTGGCGGAAGCGGATATAAAGTTTCTGGCGGTTTGCACGGCGTTGGTGCTTCGGTTGTTAATGCTTTGTCCAGTTGGCTGGAAGTTGAAGTTAAAGACGGCAAAAATATATATAAGCAGAGATATGAAAAAGGAAATATTGTAACAGATCTTGAAATTATCGGTGAAACCGAAGAAACCGGAACAACTGTTACCTTTAAACCTGATCCGACAATATTCACGGATACAACTGTTTACGATTATGACACTTTGCTTAATCGTTTGCGTGAGCAGGCATTTCTTAACGCGGGAATTCGTGTAGTTTTAACCGATAAAAGAAGTGATTCTTATACAAAAGACCGTCAAGATGATTTAAAGTTTGATGGTGGTATCAGATCCTACGTTGAATATTTGCTTAAAGGAATAAAAAAGGAACCTTTGAACAGTGAAGTTGTCTATTTTTCAGGTTCTGAGGGTGACAGCACGGCAGAGATTGCTCTTATTTGGTCTACTGCTTATGACAGTAAAATTATGTCGTTTGCAAACACCTTGCACACAATAGACGGCGGAACTCACGAAACAGCATTCCGTCAGACCGTTGCACGTGTAGTTAACAAATATGCACACGATTTCAAAAAATTAAAAGAATCTTCCGATAACCTTAAAGGTGAGGATATTATGGAAGGTTTGGTGGCTGTTGTTTCGGTAAAATTGGCTGATGCACAGTTCGAAAGCCAGACCAAAGCAAAGCTCGGTAATACCTCAATAGGAACACTTGTAAGAAATATTGTTAACGAAAAACTTTATCAGTATTTGGAAGAACATCCTGCTGACAGTAAGATAGTAATTGATAAAGCAATAGCAGCTTCAAATGCACGTGAAGCAGCACAAAAAGCAAGAGATGCATCAAGAAATAAGTCAGGTATAGGCGGAAAGACCAGAATGCCCGAAAAATTGACCGACTGTATTTCAGATGACCCCACCAAAACCGAAATCTTCATCGTTGAGGGAGATTCTGCGGGCGGTTCGGCTGTTGAAGGCAGAAACTCTACCTATCAGGCAATTTTACCTTTGTGGGGTAAAATGCTCAACGTTGAAAAAGCAAGAGAGGATAAGGTTTACGGCAACGATAAGTTGACCCCTGTTATTGTGGCTTTGGGAACAGGAATTGGTGAGAATTTTGATATTTCAAAGCTCCGTTACGACAAAATAGTAATTATGGCCGATGCTGACGTTGACGGTAGCCACATCAGAACACTTTTGCTTACCTTCTTCTTCCGTTATATGCCCGAACTTATTGAAACGGGACATATTTATCTTGCACAACCTCCTCTTTACAGAATATCTAAGGGTAAACAGCATTTTGATGCATTTACCGACGAGGAAAAAGCTCAATATATCGAACAGCTCGGCGGTTCTGCTGATGTTCAGAGATATAAGGGTCTTGGTGAAATGAACCCCGAACAGTTGTGGGAAACCACTCTCGACCCAGAAGCTCGAACAATGCTTAAAGTAACCATGGCTGATGCAGAGCTTGCAGATGCAACCTTTGAAATGCTTATGGGTGAAGAGGTTGAGCCCAGAAGAAGATTCATCGAAGAAAACGCATTATTTGCGACTGATTTGGATATTTAAAGAAAGGAGAGTATTTTATGGCTAAACAAGAAAAAGTTTATTGGCCGGAAACGGAAGATACCAATGTTGTTCCGGTTGAAATTGTTGATGAAGTTAAGTCAAGTATGTTGCAGTACTCGATGTCGGTACTGGTCGGCCGTGCTCTCCCTGATGTAAGAGACGGACTTAAACCCGTTCACAGAAGAATCCTTTATACAATGTACGAAAACGGACTAACTCCCGAAAAGGCATACCGTAAGTGTGCTGACACGGTCGGTGCTGTTTTGGGTAGATATCATCCCCATGGCGACTCCTCTGTTTACGATGCTATGGTTCGTATGGCACAGGATTTTTCTCTGCGCTATCCTTTGATAGACGGTCACGGTAACTTCGGTAACATCGACGGCTATCCTGCTGCTGCTTACCGATATACAGAATCGAAGATGAACCGTCTTTCGCTCCACATGCTCGACGATATTGAGAAGGATACGGTTGATTTTAACCCCAACTATGACGACCGTTTGAAAGAACCCGAGGTTTTACCTGTCCGATTCCCGCAGTTGCTTGTTAATGGCTCTTCGGGTATTGCGGTTGGTATGGCAACCGAAATTCCTCCTCACAATTTGGCAGAGGTTATTGACGGTATGTGTTGCCTTATCGATAATCCCGAGGCAGAACTTAATGAAATTTGTGAATTTATAAAAGGACCTGACTTTCCCACTGGCGGTATCATTATGGGCAGAGCAGGTATCCGTGCTGCGTACGCTACCGGTAAGGGTAAAATCACTGTTCGCGGTAAGGCAGAAATTGAGGAAACAAGAAACGGTAAATTCCGTATTGTAATTACCGAGATTCCTTATAAAGTTCGCAAAAAAGACCTTGTAAAGCATATCTATGATTTAGCTGCCGATAAACGAATTGAGGGTATTGACGATGTTGTTGACTACTCCTCAAAACGTGACGGCGGTATAAGAATTGTCGTTGATATTAAAAGAGATGCCAATCCGCAGGTTGTGTTGAATAAAATTTATTCATACACCGCTTTGCAGACCACCTTTGGTGCAATTCTGTTGGCTATTGTTGACGGAAAACCCAAGGTTCTCACTTTAAAGGAAATGTTGCAGAACTGCATCGACTTCCAGTGTGAGATAATTGAACGCAGAACCCGATTTGATATGAAAAAAGCTATGGAAAGAGCCCATATTTTAGAGGGTTTGAAAGTAGCTCTTGATTTTATTGACGAGGTTATTGCAATAATCCGCAACTCCAAGACAATACCCGAATCGAAGGAGCGTTTGTCCGAGCGTTTTGGTCTTGATGATATTCAGACCACCGCTATCGTTCAGATGCAGCTTGGTAAATTGGCGGGTATGGAGAAGCAGAAAATCGAGGAAGAGTTGGCAGAAAAGTTGGCATTTATCAAAGAATGTCAGGAAATCTTAGCTTCACGCGAAAGAATCCTAGACATCGTTAAGACCGAGGCTTTAAATCTTCGTGATAAGTTTGCCGACGACCGCAGAACCGAAATCACCGCAGTTACAGGTGAAGTCGATATTGAAGACCTTATACCTGAGGAAGAGTGTGTTCTCACCAAGACTGTTAACGGTTACATCAAACGTGTTCCCGTTGATGAGTACAGCGTTCAGAACCGCGGCGGTAAGGGTGTTAAGGGTATGACCACCCGTGATGACGATATTGTTGAAAATATGTTCACCTGTTCGTCGCATGCGTATGTATTGATGTTCAGTAATTTAGGCCGTCTTTACAGAATCAAGGCTTACGAGATTCCTGAGGGTTCGAGAACAAGTAAGGGTATGAATATTGTAAATATTCTTCCTCTTATGCCTAACGAAAAGATCATCAACATCCTTCCGCTTGGTAATAAGATCGACCTTGAAGAAGTTTTCTATGTATGTATGATAACCAAGAACGGAACCATTAAACGTACAGAGATAAGCGCCTTTAAGAATGTTCGTAAAACCGGTATTATTGCCATCAATATTGCGGAAGATGACGAGCTGGCTTATGTTTGCAGAACAAGCGGTGAAGACGAGCTGGTAGTTGCTACCAAGAAGGGCTTTGCCATTAAGTTCAGTGAGACACAAGCTCGCGAAATGGGAAGAACCGCAAGAGGTGTTAGGGCTATTAAACTGCGCGAAGGTGACGAGGTTGTCGGTATGGCGGTCAGCGCCGAAAACAAGGCACTTCTTACCGTTACCGAAACGGGTTACGGACGAGTATCGTTGTTCGATGATTACCGCTTGCAGTCGAGAGGCGGTAAGGGTATTCTTAACTACCGTACTGCCAAGTACGGCGATGTTGCCGAGGTACTGTCTATTACCGAGGACGACGACATCATTATGATTTCGTCTGACGGCATTATCATTCGAATTGCTGCTAAGGATATAAGCGTGCTCAAACGTCCTTCAAAGGGTGTTCGTGTAATGCGCTTTAAGGGTGACGGCGACGCCAAGGTGCTGTCTATTGCCACTGCGGAACACGATGATGAAGAGGTCACCGATGTTCCTGATGTGCCCGATGCCGAGGCTTTGGAGTCGGCAGAGGAAACAGTTGCGGAGATAGCCGAAGCCGCAGATACTTCGGTTGAACCGGAAATTGAAGAATAAATAAAAAAACGAGAGGTTTCAACACCTCTCGTTTTTTTGCGGGTTTTTTGATTCACATTTACATTTCAACGATTCTTGCGCCTAAAAGTTCGGCATCTTCGGTAATATGGGTCACTAAAAGTACCGCTTTACCAGACACCATAAACTCGGATTTTATGATTTCGGCTAAAATTTTCTTGTTTTCATAGTCGATGCCGTTGAACGGTTCGTCGAGCAACAGAAGATCACCGCCGAATTGCAACGCGCGCAAAATTGCCACACGGCGTTTCATACCACCGCTGAGTTGTGACACTTTTTTGTGACGCACGTCATAAAGACCGACCTTTTTCAGCATTTCGTCGCACTTTTCGGCATCATCTTTTGCCAGCAAAATGTTGCGTTTTAGTGAAAGATGCTCTATGAGTCTGTCTTCTTGAAAAACGGCAGAAATGTTTTTGGGCACCTCTATTTCACCCGAAAAATCGGTTTCTAACCCTAAAATCAACCGAAGCAGAGTGGTTTTGCCTTTGCCCGAAACAGCTTTAATGCAGACACACTCGTTTTCGGCCACAGTGAGCGAAAAATCTTCCAGAATAGGACGTTCATCATAAGAGAAGGACAAATTTCTAATGTTCATCATTTTACTGTTCCCCTGCCCTTCATAATGATTTCGAAAACTTTTTTGAGGAAAATTTCGATAATAATACTCAAAAATATTACGGTCAGAGTGATGGCGTACACCGATTCGTAGTTAAACCACTCACTGCCGTTTTTAAGCATAAATCCCAAAGTATCCTTTGTTTCGCAGATGACCTCGGCGGCAATTCCTGATTTCCACGCAAGACCGAGTGAGGTTATTGCGGTTGAAACTAATTGGGGTATGATACCGGGCAGGTTTATAAAGATAAAGGTTTTGATTTTAGAAAGCTTAAAAACTTTGGACATTTCCAAAAGAGATTTGTCAGGATTATGTAAACCGTCGTGCGTTGCCTGCCACATAACCGGCAGGACCATCAGGATTACGATGGTTTCGGGCACGGCATCGGTTTCCAAAAAAAGATAAAGCAGGATAATGAATGCCACAACCGGAACTGCGCGGATGATTTTAAAAACAGGCGCAAACAAGGCTTCTGCTATTTTTGAATAATTTGTGGCGATTCCGAAAACGAATCCCAAAATAATTCCTTTGAAAAAGCCTTTGAAAATCAATGAAAGTGATTTTGCGACGGCTATGTAGAAGGTTTTTTGCCTACACATATCCAAGAATGTTTCAAAAACCGTTTTGGGTCCCGGCAAAAGAGCGAGCATCAACTCGTTGTCGCGACTGACATAGCGGGAAGCAGCCTCCCAGACGAGTATCCAGAAGGCTGTGACCGCAAAGAATTTTAACGTTTTAAGAAGAATTGATTTAGATTTACTTTGCGTTGTAATAGAATTCATCAGCGGGTAATGCACCTCCGATAGATTGGGGATTGGCTGCAAAAAGGACGTTGAAGTAGCCGATGAGATTGTTCTTCATATCTTTGCCTGTTACAAAGCAGAGGTTGCTGTCGGGGATGACCTTTTTTGCAATGGCATCCGAAACGGTAACGCCTGCCTCGGTGCAGTAGGTTGCAGCGGTGTCAACATTGGTCTTGGCAAATTCGATAGAAGCCTTATATTCTTCAAGGAATTTCTCAACGGTTGCTTTGTTTGCTTCGATGTAATCTGCGTGTGCAACAACGCATCCCATCATAAGCTCGGTATCGGAAACTTTGTTCCACTCTTCGTTTATGCTGAGAACCTTCTGCAATTTGTCGGATTTTGTCATAACGGTGGAGGCTGCCGGCTCGGGCAACATTGCGAACTCTGCCTCACCCTTGATGAGTTTTGCGTTAATGTCGGATGCTTCAGCGAAAATGACCTCGATATCCTTGCCAACGGTAAGACCGTTCTGCTCTAAAATATACTTCAAAATATATTCGGGGTTGGAACCGCCGCCTGCGGAATAAAGGGTCTTTCCGCGAAGGTCCTCGATGGAATCAATGGCGGTACCGCCGTTCTGAATAATTGAAAGAACGCCGTTGGTGTTAACTGCGAGAATTCTTACCGAGCCGTTAGAGGCTTTGTAAAGGCTGGCGGCAAGGTTGGTGGGAACGGATGCGATGTTGATTTCTTTTTTAAGGAATTTCACCTTAAAATCGGCGGCAGAATCGGCAACAGTGAAATCGTAGTCGATAGCGGTTGCTCCGGCTGAGTCGTCGTGAACGAGCTTTGCCATGCCGATACCGGTGGGTCCGGTCATATATGCTACTGCCATTTTTGCCTTTACGGCAGGGGCGGTGCTGCCCGAAGGGGTGCTGCTTGTTGTATTGTTCTTACCGCAAGCGGCAAAGGAAAGGCACATAAAAAGTGCCAATATTAGTGATAAAAATTTTACTGCGTTTTTCATTTGGTTTCTTCTCCTTTTTAGTACTTTTGGTGGTTATTTTATATAGAATGCCCTGCCCTTTCGGGTTAGCATACCATTGCTTTCGAGCGAATTCAGACATCGGTAAAGACTGGTTCTGCCGATTTTTAAACGACGTGCCAGTTCCGCCATACTGACGGAAGGCTCTGCTTTGCCGTTTTCGTCAGAAATCGACAAGAAATACTCATAAATACGTTGTTCCGAACTGTCGGCCGAGAAGGTGTCGAGTCTGCGGTTCAAAAACCTTATTTTTTCACTTAAAAAAGCGATATAGTTGGTTGCGGTTTTCGGAATATGCAAAAGAAGGGCCTGCAAATCTTTTTCAGATATGTAACGGCAGGAGCAAACCGAGTCGGCAATAACGCTGCTTTTGGTTTCAGACCAAGAGCCGAAAACTGATGCTGAACCGAAAACTTCACCCGCACGGACGTTACGAACTGTGATAGTGCCACCAAGTTCGTTAATGCGCTTTACTTTGGCGGAGCCTTTTGTGAGAACTGTCAAAAATCCACAGCGATAAAGTTCATCGCCTTTCTGAAACGTTGTTTCTTGCGAAAAGTAGGTTTCAGCCACCGTTGATTCCGTTTCTGTCAGCCCTTTAAAAAGAAAGCAATTCACAACCTCACCCCCTTTAAACTGTTCCATTTGGAACGGTTGTTGTTATAATAATATATCATCTGTTCAAAAAAATCAACAGTTTTAAGAAGAAAAAATAAAAAAGGCTTGACCGATTTGGTCAAGCCTTTTCGCATTAAAACAAAGTTGTTATCCAATAAATCGGCCCGTACACCACACTCGCGACCACGCCGTAGACAATAACAGGTCCTGCGATTGTAAACATCTTTGCGCCAACGCCCAAGACAAAGCCTTCTGCTTGTGGTCAAGTAGGACCCATTAATTTTTGAAAATTTTCTATTTTCATTTGTGATTTTGAATGTATTACAGCTTTAGAATGTTTTCCTCAATACGCTTAATAACCTCTGTAAACATTTCGTCACTTTGTCCGGTTGGATCAGCTAAACCCCAATTATCATCAAATGCTCTACCGATGAAAGGACATCCTACATCGCACCCCATGGAGATCGCAACATCTGGTTCGGGAATTTTATCAAAGGTCTTGCTGTACTGTGTCTGCTCCATATCAATGCCATAGAGTTTCTTCATTAACCTAACGGCATCTTGGTTGATCTGTAGTTTTGTTTCTGTACCTGCTGAGTAAAAGTCAAACTCATCTCCACGCAGATGATTTCCGAGCGCTTCGGCAATCTGACTGCGACAAGAATTGTGAACACAGATAAAAGTTACTTTCTTCTTCATATCAAACTCCAGCGCTGTGCAAAAGCTTTTCTACCTCAGATGTCTTTACCACCTTGCCCTTAGATGCTACCTTTTCGTTCACTACGATAGCAGGCATACTCATCACACCGTATTCCATAACCTTTTGCATGTCGGTAATGTATTCTACCTCAATTTCAAGGCCGAGATTTTTAACGGCCTCTTTTACATTCTCATACTGTTCGTGGCAGGATTTGCAACCCGCACCTAAAACCTTAATACAGCAAATACCTTCAACAGTTTTACCGCAACATTCGTTTGTAACGTTGTTTTTCTGTATTGGAACACTGCAAGTGCAACAAC
>JAZRMK010000037.1:0-2613 GCA_045647525.1 Acutalibacteraceae bacterium | reverse complement strand
TTTTTGCCTTTTATCCTATCAAAAATACAACCGTTTTAGGTGCGAAGCAGTTTTGTAGCCAAATGTTTTTCTCGCTCGCAAAGTTGACAAGCCGCAGTAATACTTTGTGTCTTACAAGGCTTGGCGACAAAGCGACGGGGGGAACATCGGCGAAAAACCAATTTCTCTCTAATCGCAATTCCCTAAACTACGTGAGGTTTTTATTTATACCAATAACAGTTTCGGATACTCGCTGTCATCAAGAACAATAGTTACAAACTTAATTGAAAAAAGATCACACACAACTAATGTTGCAGGTTCTATCGCGTTGAGTATAATATAGCTTGCACCCACATCCTCTAAAATGCCGACGCGCTGTTCAATAGAATCACCGATAAGGAAATCTGCCCTTATCCATTTGCCGATAAACTGTTTCAGATACGCAGGCAAGAAGTCGGAATTTGTTAGACTTTCGGGTTGAAAACTGATCATTCCGGAAGGTGTGCCTGAACTTACATTACTCATAGAACTCTGGCTGTTCGGATTTGAAGACATAACCGAAGGAAGTGTGTTAAAATGCAGCATTCCGTCGTTATGATTTCTTCTCGGCATCATTTGATTGTTATTCCAATTACCGCTTTGGGTATTATTCCAATTATTTTGATTGTTTCCTCGGCAGTTAACCTGCGGCATATTCATATTGTTCATATTCTGCATCGGCATATTATTCATCATCTGTTGGTCAGCTGCCGGTTGAAAGTAACTCTGATAATTATGGTTATTAGGTACGCTCATATCGTTCATAAAAACACTCTTTTCTCTAAGTTTGCCAATAGGCTGATGTAGGTCTGTAAAAACAGTGATTTCCTATTCTTGTATGATAAACACCTGAGCCATTGCGCGGAAAGTAATATTCGCAATTTTCAGAAAATGGGTTAAAATACCATAAGCAATCACCGACAGCACCTAAACTATTGCCCGATAAAGCCCAATCTGCAACTTCATAGTTTATCGGCTCGGGTGACATATTATAGATGTTTTGCGGATTGTACTGCCCACCAATTTCGGTTCTTGCACAGTCAAACTGATATTCCTGAAAAATCACATTACGAAGATTACCTCCGCCTGTACGAAAGTATTCACCGCCGGGCACGTGGACACGGTTCATAACGACCGTTGCCACTGCCTGCATACCGTTTAAACCTTCGCCGCCGGCTTCACACTGTATTATTCTTGCTAACAATTCTCTAGCGTTAAAAGGCATTTTGAAACCTCTCATTCAGGCTTTTCTACATAATATGAACAAGTTATCAAAATGTGAAAAAAGACGAACAGTTCATCCCGTTCGTCTTTCTTAATTTATTCATTATTACTTTTTGGTTTAACATTTGATAGCGGGTTGTCGTTGAGTGCCTTTTCAACCTGTTTATTTGATATATGAGTATATATCTGCGTAGTACCCAGATTTTCATGGCCTAAAATATCCTTTAAAACACGAATATCAACATTACCCATCTGATACATCAGCGTTGCGGCAGTGTGTCGCAATTTATGTGCCGAATACCCTTGACCGCTAAGCCCGGCCTTGTCTAAAAAAGAGTAAACAATGTGCTGAACCGTCTTGTTTGAAATTCGTTTTCTTTGCTTACTTATAAACAACGCAGTTTTATCCTTGATATCGATTAGATCATGAGGACGAACCTTCATATACTCATCAATTGCAGTTCTGCAAGCAGAATTAAGGTAAATAACACGTTCCTTATTACCTTTACCAAGAACTTTCATCGAGTTGTCGGGCAGAATATCGGTATAATTTAATGAACAAAGTTCCGATAAACGCAAGCCACAGTTTAAAAACAGGGTTAAAATTGCATAATCGCGTTCTTTAAAAGGTCCGTCAACCGCGTTAAGCAGATCGATACTTTGCTCTAATGTAAGATGTTTAGGTAGTGATTTTCGCTGTTTCGGTGTTTCTAACTCCAAAGCAGGATTCTTATCGAGTAAGTGCTTATTTGTGGTCAAAAACTTGAAAAACGAACGAATAGACGAAACCTTGCGAGCACGCGATGCAGTACCATTCTTGCGCTCATTCTTACAATACACAAGAAACGAGTACAGATCTGTAATTGTTATACTTTTTATAAACTCAATATCTATATCAATAATTGAAATTTCTTTAAACGGCAGGGAAGGGTCAACCGCACCCTTTTCAACTTTTAGGTATTTAAATAGTGTTGTAAGGTCAAGAAAATATTCGTCTGCGGTTTTTTCCGACTTACCTTTGATTGTTTCACAGTAAATAATGAAATCTTTAAGTAAAGGAAAGCCCGAATTTAATTTATTTCTATCCATATTGCCTCCGTGAAACTGTTTCACAACACATTTATATGTTTCTTATTATACAAAATATTTTAGCATAACTGCAACAAAAAATCAATAGTGTTGCAATTTACAATCTTAACGGTTTAAGTATCCTCACATACGAATCAAAGGGTAAAAGACACCTTTATGACGATAATTACAAAAATATGATTAAAAGACTTATATAACTTAAATTATTTAAAAACAAAATTCAACAGAAATTTTGTTTTAATACAAAGTATCATCGAAAGAATTTCTATTTAATGTTTTTTT
>JAZRMK010000036.1:0-13051 GCA_045647525.1 Acutalibacteraceae bacterium | reverse complement strand
CAACGCTCAGCACTCTTTTTGCATCATCTTGACCGATAACGTACTCATCAAGTCTTGCCTTCAACTCCTCAGGTGTAGGCAACTTGAAATCAGGGTCAGGTTTCGAGTTTCTGTGTTTCTTTGCGGTTTCAGGCTGTGCTTCCAACAACAGTGAATAACAGACCTCGATACACTCGTCGCATATAAACACTCCGTTGCCGGCAATAAGCCTGTCAACCTCTGCCTCACTCCTGCCGCAGAAAGAACAGCAGGTATGATTTTTATTTGTATTATTCGACATATTCCTCTCCATTCAAAAGATTATCTTTTTTCGATAACCTTATCAACAAGACCGTATTCTTTGGCTTCAATAGCCGACATAAAGTTGTCACGTTCAGTATCGCGTTCGATCTCTTCCAAAGCCTTGCCGGTGTTTTCGGCTAAAATACGGTTGAGTTTTGCTCTGGTCTGTTCGATATGCTTTGCGTGAATAAGAATATCGGTAGCCTGACCTTCTGCAGCGCCCAAAGGCTGATGGATCATAATTTCGCTGTTAGGCAACGCCAAACGTTTACCCTTTGCACCGGCTGAAAGCAGGAATGCACCCATAGATGCTGCCATACCCATACAAATGGTGCTAACATCACACTTTATATAATTCATTGTATCATAAATAGCCATACCTGCCGAAACACTGCCACCGGGACTGTTGATGTAGAAATAGATGTCTTTATCGGGGTCCTGACCCTCCAAATAAAGCATCTGCGCAATAACAAGGCTTGCAGTAGTGTCATTAACCTGATCGCAGAGCATAATGATACGGTCTTTTAAAAGTCTGGAATAGATATCAAAAGAACGTTCGCCTGCACCGGTCTGTTCAACAACCATTGGAACTAAACTCATTTTAGTAATCTCCTTTTTTAAAAGTAAACAAAGCGACAGAACCCTTGTGGATTCTGCCGCTTTTCCTGGCTTAAATTGGCATACCACAAAAATAAGTATGCAACTAAACTTTCAATTATAAACAAAAACCTTTAATTATTCTGCACTTTTCTCAGCAGTCTTTTTGGTTGTTGTCTTTTTAGCAGTAGTACCCTCTGCCTTTTTAGTGGTAGTAGTAGTTTTCTTAGCAGTAGAAGTAGTCTTCTTTGCAGCAGTAGCCTTGGTTTCACCATCTGCCTTCTTAGTGGTAGTGGTGGTCTTCTTTGCAGTAGAAGTAGTCTTCTTTGCAGTAGTGGCCTTGGCTTCACCGTCTGCCTTTTTGGTAGTGGTGGTCTTCTTTGCGGTAGTAGAAGTCTTCTTTGCAGCGGGTTTCTTTTCCTGCTCTACCTTCTCGGTCTTCTTGTCAACATCAGCAACAACAGCCGAAGTCTTTACAAGATCCATAGCCTTCTGAACTGCCAAATCCTTTTTGAGTTCAGTAGCGGGAACAGACGCCTTTACAGCATCAGCCTCGATACCGTAAGCCTTTGCCATATTCTCGTACTCTGCGTTAAGCTCGTCCTCAGTAGCCTCGATCTTCTCGATTTCAGCAATCTTTTCCAAAGCCAAGCGAATCTTAACCTGAGCTTCTGCCTGAGGCAAGAAGGTGTTTTTAAAGTCTTCAATGCTGCCGCCCATATATTTGAGGTAGGTCTGCATATCAAGGCCCTGGCTCTGAAGTCTGTATGCAAATTCTTCAACGCTCTGCTCTGCTCTGCGCTCGATCATAGCCTGAGGAATTTCAGCCTTTACCAAGCCGATAAGCTGTTCAACAAGCTGGTTCTCAACATCAGCATCAGCCTGCTTGTCCTTACGTGCGGTTGCCTTTTCTTTAAGGTCAGCCTTATACTCTGCCA
Organism: Acutalibacteraceae bacterium; assembly: GCA_045647525.1. Taxonomy (GTDB): domain Bacteria; phylum Bacillota; class Clostridia; order Oscillospirales; family Acutalibacteraceae; genus UMGS172. The sequence continues at coordinate 11,234 of JAZRMK010000036.1, read as the reverse complement.
AAGTGTCGAACTCGCTTACGTCCTTAACGAACTCATCGTCAACGGTGGGGAGTTCCTTAACCTTGATTTCGTGGAGCTTTACCTTAAATACGGCTGCCTTACCTGCGAGTTCAGCTGCGTGATACTCGGTCGGGAAGGTAACATTTACATCAAACTCATCATCGGTATTGTGACCGATGATCTGGTCTTCAAAACCGGGGATGAATGAATTGGAACCGATAAGAAGCGAGTAGCTTTCACCCTTGCCGCCATCAAAAGCAACACCGTCACAGAAGCCTTCATAGTCGATAACAGCGGTGTCACCGCTTACAACAGCTCTGTCAGAAACGGTAATCATTCTGGAATTACGCTCAGCAACAGCTTCAATTTCCTTTTCGATTTCTTCATCGGTAACAACGGTCTTAACTCTCTCAGCTTTAAGGCCCTTATATCCGTCAATTTCTACTTCGGGCTTAACGGTGATAACGATCTTGAACTCAACACCGTTTTCCTTGCTGATGGAAGTGAGATCGAAATCGATCTTATCGTCAACATATTCAAGACCTGACTCTGCAATAGCAGACTCAACAGCCTCGGGATAAAGGATGTTAAGAGCATCCTCAAAGAATACCGATTCTCCATAATATTTTTCAATATAGCTCATAGGAGCTTTGCCCTTTCTGAAACCGGGCACGTTGATCTTCTTGCCGTTCTGCTTGTAAGCCTTAATAATAGCCTCCTTGAACTGCTCAGCATCAACTGTAATTACCAACTCATAACGGTTGGTTTCCTTTTTACTGAATCCTTTAAGCATTACACTACCTCCAAAAAATTCTCAAATAACTATACCACATTGTTTTGCATTTTTCCATACATTTTTTCAAATTTTTGTAAAAATTATTAAAATTTAGCAAAATTACCACTATAAAGCACAATTTATCACAAAATTTTGTACGGTGTAAAATCAATACAGTCGCAAGAAACTAATTTAAAAGCAATTCCGTCGTGATTTTTTACCGACCTGTGCAGTCCGGAACCGTGAATATGGCCGTGGTAGACTTCGGTTATATTATGCCGTTTTAAAACATCAAGTATCTCATTACAAACGATGTCGGCATATACGGGCGGATAGTGTAAAAACACAAGCGGTTCGAGCCCTGTCTTTTCGGCTTCATTTATTGACATTTCAAGTCGGCCGGCTTCCCTTGCGATTATTTTTTGATTTTGGTCATCACTCTCAAAAAACCAACCTCGGCTTCCGCAAATAGCTCTGTTTTCCGCCACTATGCATGAATTAAAAACGGGTGTTATTGTTTTTATATTCAATTTTTCAAAAAATTCACGCAGTTTTTTCGCTGTACTCCACCACAAATCGTGGTTGCCCTTTAAAATCACCTTTTTGCCCGGCAAAGACTCTAAAAACAGAAGGTCTTTTTCGGAATCCTCTAATTTCAATGCCCACGAAATATCTCCTGGGATTATAACAGTATCGTCATCGGTTACAATGCGTTTCCAATTAGCCTCAATGCGTTCCATATAGTTGTTCCAACCGTAGAACACATCCATCGGCTTGTCGGCAGAAAGCGACAAATGCAGGTCGGAAATAGTATAAAGTGACATTTGCCACCCTCCTTAATTTAAGTATTTTCTTTTGATTTCTGCACAAACTAACTTTGCCTTAATGGTAATTACAAATTGAAAGGAATCTTAAAAATGAATCAGAATTCAACTTGCAACACCACAGGTTGCAAAATTTCAGGCATCAAGTGCGAAGTAGAGACCTGCCGTTATCACACAATGGACAACTGCTGCGATGCAGGCAAGATCCAGGTTGGTCCTCACCACGCAGAAAAAAGTGGCGACACCGCCTGCATTACCTTTGAGCAGAAATAATCATTAAAAACTTACGGCGGGACAGACGGTGCTCATACACCACTGCCCCGTCGTACATAAATTTCAATTAAAGGCCCAATACTTTAAGCACAACATCGGCCATTTCCTGCTTTTCGCAAACATTGTTAAAGCGAGGAGTTGCCGTTCGGAGTGCCGAAATGGGTGCAGGAATCTTTGTGTCAGTTGTTTTGGAAAGTTCCTCTACCATTGTAAATTCCTCATCGGAGCATTTTTCGGGCGCCACTGCCTGCAAAACGGATGCAGAAAATTTGTAAGGACTTGCAGTTGAAGCAATAACAACAGGTCTTGTATCCTTGGTGGTTTCCGTATACTCATCAGCAACCTTCAAGGCAACTGAGGTATGTGTGTCGGAAAGATAGTTTTTACCGTCAAATACTGCCTTGATTGTTGATAACGTACCTGCATCGTCACAGCAACCGCCGAAGTAATGTTCTTTAAGTTTTGCAAGCAATTCGGCATCCAACGAATACTTGCCGGTTTCTGCCAATTCTTTATGAAGCTTTGCAGTCTTTTTGGAATCGTTGCCGCAAAGATGGTACACCATTCTCTCTAAGTTGCTGGAAATAAGAATATCCATTGAGGGAGAAATCGTGGTGAAGAACTGACGGTTACGGTCATAAACACCTGTGTTGATAAAATCAGTAAGAACATTGTTTGCATTTGATGCGCAAACGAGCTTTGCGATGGGCACACCCATACACTTTGCGTAGAAAGCCGCAAGAATGTTGCCGAAGTTACCTGTGGGGACAACCACATTAAAGCCGTCTTTTAAGTCCTCACCCTTATTAAGAAGATCGCAATATGCCGACACATAATAAACGATCTGCGGAACAAGACGACCCCAGTTTATAGAGTTGGCACTGGAAAATTCCATGCCTGCATTTCTGAGTGTTTCTTTAATAGAAGCATCGGTAAATATCTTCTTAACACCGCTTTGTGCATCGTCGAAGTTACCGTTGATAGAGCAAACATAAACATTTTCGCCCTTTTGTGTATCCATCTGCAACTTCTGCATAGGGCTAACGCCATTATTTGGGTAGAAAACGATGATCTCGGTATTGGGAACGTCGCAAAAGCCTTCCAAAGCTGCCTTACCTGTATCGCCCGAAGTTGCGACCAGAATAACCGATTTGCCCTTGCCGACCTTCTTAGCAGCAGTTGTAAGCAAGAAGGGCAACAACTGCAAAGCAAGGTCCTTAAATGCGCAGGTAGGACCGTGCCAGAGTTCGAGAACATATTTGCCGTCGTCCAGCTTATACAAAGGTGCAGGCTTGTCATTATCAAATGTGCCCTTATATGCACCGTTTACGCAATAATCAATTTCCTCTGCGGTAAAATCGTCAAGATATTTGGAAAGCACCGCTTTGGCACGTCCGATATAATCAAGACCTTTTAAGGTTTCGAATTCGTCAGCCGTGATGACAGGTATACTTTCGGGAACAAAAAGTCCTCCATCCTCCGAAATACCCTTGGAAATGGCAACCGCCGATGTTACTGAAACCTCTGAATTTCTTGTACTTCTGTAATTCATTTGAAAAATCTCCTTAATTGGATCTAAACGTGTTTATTCTACAACAGTTTTCACTATTTGTCAAAACATAGTTGATTTTTATGCTGAAATCAACCGCATTAAATCATAATGTTGCTTTAAAGCACTTAAAAGCGTCAGCACCGAAAGCATTTTCGATGTAGTTTATCTCAAAATCGCCCGTAGTTCCTAAAAAGACCTCGGCAACATCGAACCTCGGTTGCAGACCGAAGCCGTTATTTTTAAGATAAATATCGGCAGAAATTAAAATTCTTCTTTTCTTGGGACTGTTGACATATTCCTGCGGTTTGGCAAAAGAACCGTAGGCGCGGGTCTTGACCTCAACAAACAGTATCTCGTCATTGTTTTCGGCAATAATATCGATCTCACCGTACTTAGTACGGAAATTCCTTGTTGAAATAATATATCCCTTTTTCTTTAATTCTTCGGCAACGGCTGTTTCCCCTAAATTGCCGATATCCTGCGTTAATCCCATTTACTTTTCCTCAAAGAATTTTTTGAAAAACGACGGTCTGTGAACGGGACAAAGACCGTATTTTCTCACCGCTTCATAATGAACAGCCGTACCGTATCCTTTATGCTTTTCAAAGCTGTATTCGGGATACTTTTCCGCATACCGCAGCAAAAGCCTGTCCCTTGTCACCTTGGCAAGTACCGAAGCCGCCGCAATCGACGCCGATTTTGCGTCACCTTTTACAACAGTTTCGCATTCGATCTTAATATTTTTAGGAACGCGATTGCCGTCGATAAGTGCGTAATCGGGTTCTATATCCAGACCCTCAATAGCTCTGTTCATGGCAAGGAATGTAGCATTAAGGATGTTATACTCCTCGATTTCCTCAACAGTGCCAAAGGCAACACTGTAACTTACAGCCTTTTCGATTATTACGTCAAAAAGCTTTTCTCTTTTTGCTTCGGTCAGCTTTTTGGAATCGTTAAGACCCTCTATTTCAAGTCCATCGGGCAGTATAACCGCCGCCGCACAGACAGGACCTGCCAAGGGTCCTCTTCCTGCCTCATCAACGCCGCAGATTACCTTAAATCCCTTTTCTTTGGCTTTTAATTCATACTGAAAATCAGGCATTTTTACCCTCCGGAAATTCCAAAGTAATATTGCCGAGTTTTCCGCCGCGATACTCGTCCATAAGCATAGTTGCCGCACGTTCGGTATCGACCTCGCCACCGCGTATCATCATACCCCTCTTTTTACCGATAGCAGTGAGCAATTCGTATGCATCGCCATAGTAATCATCCGGGTCAACCTTATATCTCTCAACAAGTCTGTCGGCGTACTCTGCCGAAAGCACTTCCAAAAGACGAACAGCTAAAAGTTCGATATCAAGAACCTTGTCTTTTACGGCACCTGTAAATGCCAAATGCTCACCGACCGTTTGGTCGTCGAACTTGGGCCACAATACACCGGGAGTATCCAGCAGTTCAAGTCGGTCGTCGATTTTGAACCACTGATTACCGCGTGTTACGCCAGGTTGATCGGCAACCTTTGCCTTGCTGAGTTTAGACATCTTATTGATAAACGATGATTTGCCAACGTTGGGAATGCCGACAACCATAACTCTCAACGGTTTGCCTACCATTCCCTTTTTATCGTATGCTTCCAATTTTTCGGCAAGCAATACCTTTACCGATTTAATAAAATTTTCGGTCCCCTTACCCGTTCTGCAATCAAGCGGAATGGCAATAATACCCTGCTCTTTATAATACTTTATCCAACGGTCAGTTGCCGACCTGTCTGCGATATCGCACTTATTAAGCAAAAGTATGCGCGGTTTATCTGCAACGATACCCGCCAACTCCGGATTTCGGCTGCTGACGGGTATGCGTGAATCGACTATTTCCGCAACGGCGTCAACCAAAGCCAAACTTTTCTCAATCTGGCGTTCGGTTTTCTTCATATGACCGGGAAACCACTGAATATTCTGCATTTCGCTCAAAATAATCACTCCGTTACTTAACAGTTCGTATGAATTTAATATATACTTCCAAACTTATCGAGGGGGTACACCCTGTAAATCGCTTTACCTAATATATGACGCACGTCGACAAGTCCTATTGCTTCGGTTCGGCTGTCAAGCGAAACATGACGGTTGTCACCAAGCAGGAACACCTTATTTTCGGGCACTTGCAACGGATACTGATGAGATCCGTAACGATTATCCGATATAACCGATGCAGTATACTGTCCATCAATATAGGGTTCATCGATAGGCTTTAATGTGTCCGCAGTTTCACCAACATAGACCTTTCCGCCTTTGATATCAACCCACTGACCCTCAGTAGCAATAACGCGTTTTATAATCGGCACATTGTCGTGAATCTCACTCGAAATAACAACAATATCACCATTTTCGGGAGTGTAAAACAGGTTGGAAACAATTATTCTTTCGCCGTCATGAAGAGTTTTATCCATAGAAGAACCATCTATTCGCACCTGCCTGAACACAAAAGTGAACAAGAGCAATAAAACCATCAAGGTCAATACTGCCGTGTCTACCCATTCAAAAATCTCCGACCAGACAGTTTTAGCTTCTTTGAGTTCTGTTTTTTCTTTTTTCTCTTCCACCAACCGTTCACTCCTTTCAATAAATTCTAACAAAAAGCAAAAGGGAGCAGTTCAATTTACCGCTCCCCTCGTTGCTTAAATTAGATTTGTTCTTTAACCTTAGCGGCCTTACCAACTCTATCACGGAGGTAGTAGAGCTTAGCTCTTCTAACTTTACCGTTTCTTACGAGTTCTACCTTCTCAACATTGGGAGAGTGAACAGGGAATACACGCTCTACACCTACGCCGTAGGATACACGACGAACAGTGAAGGTTTCAGCGATACCGCTGTTGTTCTTTGCGATAACAGTGCCTTCAAAAATCTGAATTCTGGACTTATCGCCTTCCTTGATTCTAACATAGACACGAACTGTGCTACCAATGTTGATTACCGGAGCCTCAGCTTTGAGCATACCGGCAGTGATTTCCTTAACAAAATCCATTTCTTTTTCCTCCTTAAATTCTTCAGACATTCATAACCCTCACAAATTATGTGCCGAACTACTTTCGGGCGGGCAGAGGACTATCCGCTTTAATGTCGTCAAACGGCATCAAACCCATCGGTAAGGATCCGATGAAATCAAATGCTCAAGTATAATATCACACTGTGCCTCAAAATGCAAGTGTTTTTTTCAAGTTTAGAAGATTTTTTTGTATTTCTTACTTTCGATCAGTTTTCAACTATTAAATCTTCGAGATTTCTTAACTGATATTCGCTGATATCCAACAGTTCAGGGTGACGAAGTGCCATTAACGCACCCTTTGCCACCGAGTATTCGGCATCGCGATGAATTTTAACTTCACAGTTCAAATACTGTTCTAACAATTCACCCATACCGTTCACCAAAGCACCGCCGCCTGCAACATACACCTTATCAGCCATAACATCCGAAACAACATCGGGCGCAGTTTTTTCAATAACACCCTTTATTGCAGTACAAATAGCCGCCGCGGTATCCTTCATTGCAAGATACACATCAGTCGATGAAATATCAAACAACTGTGGCATTCCGGAAAAGAGGTTTCTTCCCTTTGCCTTTATAATAACCTCTTCCTTTCTGGGAACGACCGAGCCTATTTGCTTTTTCATTTCCTCCGCCGTAAGATTTCCTATAAGAATGTTATATTCCTTACGCACATATTTAATGATCGCCTCATCAAAATCAAACGAACCGATAGGCGCAGACTGGCACTGAACTATACCGCCGGACGACAACACCGCCACGTCAGTAACACCTGCTCCGATATCTACAACCATCTTACCGTCTGCCGAGAAAAAGTCGATTCCCATTCCAAGCGCAGCAGCCACAGCAGTATCTACTACCTGCACACGCCTTCCGCCTGCATTTTCGGCAGCATTGGCAACTGAACGACGCTGAATAGAGGTCGCCCCCTCCGGCATAGCTATAATTATGCGGGGCTTAATAAGACGCTTACTGAACGATTTTTCCATATATTCTTTGAGCATCTGCTCAGCAATATCGTAATCGGCAATCATACCTCTTTGGATCGGGAAAACCGTTTCAATGGATTCAGGAGTACGACCGATCATACTCTTTGCCCTATCACCAAATGCTATTGGTTGCCACGTTTCACTGTCAACCGCAGCAACTGTGGGTTGGCTCAAAACAATCTTATTACCGCAAGCCAACACCGTTTTCGAAGTGCCGAAATCAACCGCTATATCAATAGGCATTTATTGCACCCTCTTTCATCTTTATGTTCTTTACTTATTATATTCACTTTTTCTCATCTTTACAAGACCTATTTGTACTAACGAGTGCAGTAAGGCAGTAAACATCCTTCGCACCGTTTAGCCTAAGTTGTTTTGCGCACTCACTTAAAGTATGTCCCGATGTCTTAATGTCATCGATCAGCAAAACCGTCCTGCTATTTAAGTTTTCCACAACACTGAAAACTCCTTTGATGTTAGACGCCCTTTGAGAAAGTGGCAGATTGTGTTGACGCTCGGTTTCCTTGATTTTCTTTATAAGCTTCGGCTCGTACTTAAAACCAAGTGTTTTTGCTACCTTCGACGCCAGCAGATCAACCTGATCGCAGGATTTGTTTCTTAGTTCACGTACAGTAGACGGCACTATACATACCACATCGGGTTTTACGTCGGGCAAGTAGAGTCTAAAAACATATACCATTCTCTCGGCAAAGTAATCGGCACTGTAAAACTTAGAATTAAACTTCATACCGTACAGACCGTTTTTAGCAACACCGGTATTTTTAAATGCCGCAACTACACCTGTATAAAGGGGAACAAATCCTTTGCAACTGCAAGACCTTTCCTCTTTCCCGCACTTAAAGCACAGGTTGTCCAAAATAATACAATCTTTTAGATTTTCTAAACACTTATCACACGGCGTATTATCAATTTGCACCTTGCTGCAAAGAGGACACCGATTTGGAAAGAAGAACGAAGCAAATTCATTTAAAAACGACATTTACTTACCCTCATTTAAAAGACCGCAAAGCATAGTATATCTCAAAGTTTTACGGTCGTTTTGCACCATTGCAGTAACGACATCCTTGCTACCTATAACCACAAGAATCTTTTTTGTTCTGGTGACGGCAGTATACAATAGGTTGCGGTACTTTAACTGATGCGGAAAATCAAGCAACGGCAGGATAACGCAATCAAACTCACTACCCTGACTTTTATGTATTGTAACAGCATACGCCAACTCCAACTGCATTACCTCATCGCCGGTATATGTTGCCACTCGGTCTAAAAACCGTACGGTAAGTGTTTTTGATTTAACATCTATATCTTCCAATACACCGACATCGCCGTTAAATACGCCCATACCGACGTTGCCTTCGTCATCTTCCCAAACTATATCATAGTTGTTCTTGATCTGCATAACCTTATCGCCTTTACGAAGCACAAACCCCTTAAAAGCAATTTCGGGCAAATCTTCCTTAGGCGGATTGATAAGACTCTGCAAAACATTATTGACATTCACGGTTCCGAGTTCCATCTTTTTAGAAGGACAAAGCACCTGAATATCGTCGGCAGGAGAAAAACCGTAGGCTTCGGGCAGACGATTACAATAAAGGTCGGTCAACAATTTGAGTGCACTGTCACCGCTTTTACGTTCTATAAAGAAAAAGTCAGAATCCTTGGAATCAAGATCAGGTGTTTCGCCCTTTATTATCTTATGTGCATTAACGACGATTTTGCTGCGTAACGCCTGACGGAATATCTTGTCCAAACGCACAGTATTAAATCTGTCGGACATTATTATATCCTTTAAAACATTACCTGCTCCGACACTGGGCAACTGGTCTGAGTCGCCAACAAGGACAAGCGTGGTACCAAGCCTTACAGCTTTCAAAAAGCAAGAAAACACCGAAATATCTACCATAGACATTTCATCTACGATTATTGCATCGAAATTCAAAGGATTACGCTCATTTTTCACAAATATGTGTTTGCCGTCGTCAGATGTTCCAACTTCTAACAACCGATGGAGCGTTTTTGCTTCCATACCGCAAAGTTCGGACATTCTTTTGGCAGCCCTACCCGTAGGTGCTGCCAATGCTACTTTTAGCCCTCTTCTTTTGAGCAACATTATTATACCGTTAACCGTGGTTGTTTTGCCAGTTCCGGGGCCACCGGTGAGCACAAAAACACCCGAAGACAAGAACTTTTTCAACGCTTCTCTCTGTCGAACATCGAACTCAATTCCCAGTTCTTTTTCTACTGCCGAAAGTTCACTCTCTGTGACGGCTTTCTCTCCGGCAGAAAGTGATAGTTCAGTAAGCAGACGATTTGCTATATATTCTTCTGCTTTAAACATATCGGTAAGACTTAAAAAGTCAACGCCGTCCAACTCCGCCTCAACAAGCAAACGGCTGTCAAGCATAACCTCCACCGCATCGTCTATCTTCAAGCTTTCGGTATCAAGGAGTTGAGCGCAAATTTCAATAACCTTTGCTCTGGGCAAGCAGGTATGACCGTTTATCTGATTGTGTGCGATAACATATTTAATTCCCGCCTGCAACCTATTCAAACTGTCGTTTGAAATGCCCAGCATTTCGGCAATTTCATCGGCTTTTTCGAACCCGATACCGATACCGTCAGAACATAACAAATACGGATTTTCTTCTATCGCCTCGGCAGCCGACTCGCCTAACACCTTAAATGCCGACAGTGACTCATCCGCTGAAAGTCCGTACTTAGAGAGACGTAAGCACAGTTCTCTTAACGACCTGCGACTTGCAACTATATCACTTATTTTTCGTGCCTTTTCCAATGATATACCCTTGATTTTGGTTAATTCTTCGGGACTGTTTTCCATAACCTCAAAGGTGGTTTCGCCAAATGCTGCAACTATTTTCTTTGCAGTTGAAGGACCTATACCTTTTATCGTTCCAGACGAAAGGTATCTTAATATTGCAGCAGTCCCCGACGGCAAAACCTTGACAAAACCATTAGCCTTAAACTGTTGACCATAGGTTGCGTGAACGGTAAAATGTCCGGTCAACTCAACATCCTCACCAACCATAAGTTCTGCCAAAGGTCCTACTGCGGTTTCGATGACACCCTTGTTATCGAGTTCTACAACGGCATACCCCGTATCGCGATTACTAAAAACAATATGCTTTACTGTGCCGCCGAGTATTTCCAGTTTTTCGTTCAAGTTTGTCACCGCCTTTTGTCACTGATAGATATTTGAAAATTCCTTTGTTGTCATAAATTTGAAATGTGTCATTTCGCACATTTTCTGGCACTCGTATGACTTCTGCATACTAAGTCCACAATCGACTGCATACAATTTTGCTTCTTTTAAAAATGAATCCCATTCAACCGCATCAATAGCAGTTTGAAGTTCAATATCGGCATTTTCCCCCTGCAAAAGCACGGCGTATACCCGAGTCGACTTATCACTCGGACGTAGAAGTTGCATCGCGGTCCACTTAATTAGTGCAACAGCACCCGAAACCGACAAAAGCACAACAATTACTCCGAAAATAATTTCCATCAATATCACCCTTATAAAACGTAATATTCTAAAACATTATATGAGGGTTTGCGTTTTTTGACAGAATAGAGAAAATAAAGCCCGACATTTACAATCGGGCTTTAAACATTTATTTAACCGTAATACTTATTTCAACCGGGTCAATAGAAACGGCCCAAGCCTTTGCATTGATAGAAACTGCTACTACAAGCGGTTTTGTTTCGACAGTAGCGGTTGTGATAGCAGTACAGTCAAC
>JAZRMK010000035.1:0-28557 GCA_045647525.1 Acutalibacteraceae bacterium | reverse complement strand
CCCTTGATTAAAAATTAATCAGCGTATTTTGCAATAATAGCGTCGATATCCTTTTCGGTCAGACGGCCGTAAACATCTTCGTTAACGGTAAGAACCGGCGCAAGTCCGCAAGCACCGATACAACGGCAAGCCTCAAGCGAGAATTTACCGTCAGCAGTACATTCGCCGGGTTGGATACCTAAAACCTCAACAAGGCGGTCAATAAGTTTCTGTGCACCCTTAACGTAGCAAGCAGTTCCCAAGCAAACCGAAATATTGTATTTGCCCTTGGGAGACAATGCAAACTGAGCATAGAAGGTTGCGATACCGTAAACCTCCTCGACTGACACTCCCATACCGGCAGCTATAATCTGCTGAACTTCAAGCGGCAAGTAACCGTAAATTTCCTGTGCTTCCTGCATAACCGACATCAAAGAGCCTTGAATATCCTTCTTTGCCTCGATGACCGCTTTAAGCTTTGCTTCTTGCTCAGGTGTGCCGTTGAAAGGCAGTGAACTGACTTTCTTTTTCATAAGCTTTTCCTCCTGAATAATAAACTGTGATTCGGCAGAACGGATAAATCAGATTATTATTAACCCATTCTGCATAAGCATATAAATTATATCACACCCGCCATTAAAAATCTACAATTTATCAAGATTTTTTGCATATATTTATATTATTTTTTCACAAAACACATACATTTTGCTAAACTTCTAATAATTATTCGGTAAAATTCAAATTGACTGTAAAAATAATAACGCGTAAGATTACTCTTACGCGTTATTATTTTATTTAATCATTTTGGTTTTGACTTCCATATCCGCCATAGCTATAAATTCATCAATGGTCATCGAACCCAAGTCAACACCACCGCGTTGTCTTACCGAAACGGTACCGCTCTCAACCTCTTTGTCACCAATTATCAGCATATACGGAATCTTTTCAAGCTGAGCTTCGCGAATCCTGTAACCCATCTTCTCGTTACGGTCATCGCAGGAAACACGGAATCCTGCTGCGGAAAGTTTTTCTGTCACATCAAGCGCAGGCTCACGCAGACGTTCTGAAATCGGGATGATACGAATTTGCTCGGGTGAGAGCCACAACGGCATTGCACCTGCAAACTTTTCTAGCAACAGAGCCAAAGTGCGCTCGTAACAACCCAAAGATGTACGATGGATGATATACGGAGTCTTCTTTTCGCCGTCAACATCGACATATTCCATACCGAACTTCTTGGCAAGCAACATATCAATCTGAATGGTGATGAGAGTATCCTCTTTACCGTGGACATTCTTGATCTGAATGTCAAGTTTAGGGCCGTAGAAAGCAGCCTCATCGATACCGATTGAATAGTTGATTCCAAGATTATCAAGAATCTTGCCCATGAGTTCCTGAGCCTCGTTCCACTGCTCCTCGGTGCCTTCATATTTATCTTTTCTTGCAGGATCCCACTGTGAGAAACGGTAGGTTACGTCATCGCCCAAGCCAATCGTTTCAAGCATAAATTTAGCAAGTTCAAGACAACCTCTGAATTCGTCCTCCAACTGCTCGGGGCGGAGGACAAGGTGACCCTCGGAAATGGTGAACTGGCGCACACGAATAAGTCCGTGCATTTCGCCCGAATCCTCGTTTCTGAAAAGGGTCGAAGTTTCGCCTAAACGCATGGGGAGATCGCGGTAAGAACGCATCTTGTTAAGGAAAACTTGGTACTGGAACGGGCAGGTCATAGGACGGAGTGCAAAGCATTCCTTTTCCTCGTCGTTGGGGTCGCCAAGAACAAACATACCGTCTAAATAGTGGTCCCAGTGACCGGAAATCTTATAGAGTTCACGCTTTGCCATAAGCGGAGTTTTGGTGAGTAAATAACCTCTCTTCTGTTCCTCGTCCTCAACAAATCTCTGCAAAAGTTGGATAGCCCTAGCGCCCTTGGGCAACATAATCGGCAAGCCTTGTCCTATAACGTCAACGGTCGTAAAATATTCAAGTTCACGGCCAATTTTGTTGTGGTCACGCAGCTTTGCCTCTTCGAGCATTTTAAGGTGTTCTTCGAGTTCAGGGACAGAAGCAAAGGCGGTGCCGTAAATACGGGTAAGCATCTTGTTGTTGCTGTCATTCTTCCAATAAGCACCCGATATTCCTGTGAGTTTAAAAGCCTTCAATGCTTTGGTATATGTGAGGTGAGGACCACGGCACATATCGGTGTAATCACCCTGCTTAAAGAAGCTGATAGGCTCATCATCAGCAAGGTCGGCAATATGCTCCACCTTGTAGATTTCTCCGCTGTCTTCCATCAATTTAACAGCTTCGTCACGGGGCAAAATGAACGGTTTAATCGGCAGGTTTTCCTTGACGATTTTACGCATTTCGTCCTCGATAGCGGCAAGGTCGGTGTCAGCCAACTTCTTGTCACCAAGGTCTACATCATAGTAAAAACCTTTCTCAGTTGCAGGGCCATAAGCGAATTTTGCTTCGGGGAAAAGACGCTTGATAGCCTGTGCCATAATGTGCGCAGCAGTATGTCTGATAACTTCAAGTTCTTCTGCCAGCGGGCATTGGTCAACAACGCCATTGTTGTAAATAACCTTCATGTAAATCACCTTTCCGTGTTAGAATTTTTGCTTTAATTAAGTAGAAATAGTAAAAAAAGCCCTTGGCACGCAAATTCGCGTACCAAGGGCGCATAATGCTCGGTTCCACCTTGATTTATAACTCTTGGCCTTTAACGCAGGCAAAACGGCATACCTTTTTGACCGGCACGCACTCGGGAGTGGTTTTTCACAATTTCTCATTTAGGCGGCTTACAGCCGATGACCGCCATTCTCTGAAAATTACCGAAAGAGCTACTTTTTCCCTCAACGTTTTATCTTTTAATACATAATACTCCCAATTTCAAAAAAAGTCAAGAACCTTTATTAGCCAAAAAAGCAAACAAAAACTGCATCGGTTGCCCGATGCGGTTTTTTTAATTAGTTAGTAATCAGAAACCTTAATTAGTCCTGAGTGCTGAACAAGTTGCCCCATACGTTGTCCTCACGAACAACAGAAACAAGGATTTCAGCTGCAACAGTCTCTTCAGAGAAAAGGTTTTCGATTTCTACCATAGGCTTTTCATAAGTTTTCATCTCAAATTACCTCCTCTAAATTACTGTGCAAGGCCGTTGTAGGATGCGCAACCAACATAGTAGTAGTCTACTGCGCCTTCGCCCCAGTCAACGCCGATAGCCATAATGAAGTTTGCAGCCTTAGCAGCATCGTTCTTGAGGCCGAGCATTACGATAGAATATACGTAAGAAGTCTCGGTGATCTCATAGCAACCGCCATCTGCACCGTCTGCGGTGAAGTTGGGAACGTCGATAGACATTACATAGTTGCCGCCCTTGTACCATTCGGTAGGAATGGTGCCAACAGCATCCAACTTAGGAATGATAGAAACGGTAACAGCCTCTGCACCGTCTACATATTCCTTAGCGATAGCGCCCTTAAGACGGAAGCCAGCCTCGCCATATTCGTTAGCTGCAACTACAGAAGCAGCATTGTCTTCCATAGCATACATTTCGTGTGCAGTGAACTCTGCGCCTTCGGTAGCATCAACCTTCTCGTTTGCGAAGTATACGCCGCCGTTAGCGGTGGTCCAGTATGCAGCTACAGAGCCTTCCTCAGCAGCGGGAAGAGCAGGTGCAGTTGCTTTGCCATCGGTAACAACAACAGACTCGTCGCCGAAGTTAGCGGTGGGGAGAGCAGTCTCGGTAACAACGAAATCAGTTACGAGAACCTGAGAAAGCTTCCAGTCGCCATCAGCAGAGCAGTTAAGCTTTGCACCGGCAGTACCTACCATAAAACCGAAGTGAGCACCAAGGTCGGTAGAGTTAGAACCGTCATAGGTGTAGGTAACGGAAATAGTCTTAGCAGATACAGCAGTAGCGATAGCCTCGGTAAGAAGCACGCCGCTACCAATTGCATCTATACCATCCTGATTTGCACGGACAACGTTAGCTATAGTGGATACGTGCTGATGGGGACGAGCTACGTCGCCGGAATAGTGGCTTACCTTGTTGAGTGCTCTGGATGAGCAAACAGCATCGTCAGCGATGAGGCAGATACCTACGTCAACAGTGTTGTTATAACCGGTCATAGAGATCGGAACATAGGTAGCGGTTACAGTGTAGGTGTAGCCTTCCTTAACGGTCATAGCCTGACCGCCGTAGTTGTTGAGAGCAGTACCCTTGTCACCACGAACGGAGATCTTGCCGTAGTTGCCGGAATAGCCGTAGCCGGTGTTAAGAACGGCAGCACCACCGACGAGAGCGCCGTATGCGGTAACACCACTGGATCTGTCCCACCAGTACTTTGAAGTGCCATTGAAGTCCTGTGCACCAGCGTAGCTCAGGGTTCTATGACCGTTTGTGCCGCCTTCGTCATAATCGTAGGCGGTGTAGTTTCTGAAGTCATAAGTATATGTAGTGGCTTCTGCTGCGCTTGCAGTTGTGCCGAAAGAAATAGCACAAAGTGATGCAAGCATCATGACTGCCAAAACAATACTCATAGATCTTCTGAGAGTTTTGCCTGTGAGTTTCATGATAATCTTTTCTCCTTCCCTATTTGTAATAGGATATTTTTGCATAATCTATTATAGTTGGTAACTTTCGTTTAGTCAATACATTTAACACGTCATTTTAAAATATTTTTTAACAATTTGAAAACTTTTGTTAATAATGACGAAAATGCATCAAATTTATCTTATGATTGACGAATCCCGTTGCTTATTATATAATGTATATATCATATATTTTTAAAATACAATTTTTATACTTTCGAGGTGGATAATGGAAAACACCAAATTGGAAACAACTGCTAAAATTGAAACGCCCATTGAAAAAGTTGCAAAAAGTGTTTGCCGCAACCCATTGAATATAATCACGGCAATTCTTCTCTTGGCGGGCGGCGTAGCCCTCAACATAATGTCACAGTTGAACGGGCTTGCATTGGCTCTGCTTATTCTATACCTCATAGCCACATGCGTTTCAACCGCCACGTCAGGCGCGTTATCATTCAAAAACGGGTCGTCACTTTCGGCATTTATCGTTTTCACGGTCTTGTCGGTCGGCAACTTCTTGGTCGCCATATTCCCCGACGAAGATTTCCTTTTGTTATCGCGGGGCAATTTCAGTGTATGGTTAGTGCCCGAAAACGGATTTTTCCCCGAAGACACGCTCTATGCCCGAATCTTTCTTGCGCTTTTGTGCGGTTTCTTTCTCTTCACTAAAATTTCGGGAAGTTCACTAAAAAAAGCGACGGTTAAAAATCTGCCGATACGCAAAGCCCAACTTTTCGCGGGAATAATGTTGCTTATTGTTGCCGTTCTTGGCGTTGTTTCCGCTTTGTTTTGCCTGAATCTCCCCTTTTTAAAAGACATATATTCCCCCGCGTTTGATACATATTATATAATGTATACCTGTTTCGGCTCATTTGCCGCCGTCGCCGTCGCGGCAATTTTACAAGCTATACACTGCTTTATTACATTCAGAAAGTTAAGGAAACTCGAAAATGCTTTTTAACAAAAAATCAAAGTACGATTATGTTATCGTCGGACTCGGAAACCCCGAGCAAAAGTATGACGAAACCCGTCACAACGCAGGTTTCAGAGCCGTTGACCGCCTTATAGAAGACATTGAGGTGACAGGCGAGAAGAGGAAATTCCATTCGATCATCCGCGACGGAAAAATCGGGAATAAGACGGTACTTATCGTAAAACCGCAAACCTATATGAACAATTCCGGCTCTGCCGTCAGTGAGATCATATCCTTTTTCAAGGTGCCATTGGAATCGGTTATTGTGATCTCAGACGATGTATCGATGGATGAAGGACGGCTTCGCATCAGGGCTTCGGGCAGTCACGGTGGACACAACGGTCTGCGCGACATTATTGAACTTTGCGGGAACGATAACTTCCCGAGGGTAAAAATCGGCGTAGGTCAAAAGCCCCACCCCGATTACGACCTTGCAAATTGGGTTTTGGGTAAACCCGACAAAACAGTAAAAGAAAAAATCGACAAAGCCGAAGAGGACGCAGCAAAGGCGGTGAAACTGATTGTCACAAAATCGGTTCCCGAGGCTATGTCGAAATTTAACCGATAAAGGTGAACAATGCTTAGTAATCACAAATTCATTCGGCAAATGTTGCAAAGTTGCCCTGAGTATTGCGAATTAAAGCAGTCACTTGACGCCAAGAAATTGCCGTCGGCAGTCTGGGGTGCTTCGCACATTCACCGTTGCATTTTATCAGCGGCATTATCCTGCGATTTAAAGGTAAAACCCCTGATAATCACACCCGGTGAAGCCGAAACCGAACGCGTTTTAGAGGACCTTGTTTCCTTGGGCGCGAACTGTGCCGTTTTCAAGGCAAGAGATTATTGTCTTAGAAGCGACGTAACCCGTTCACATGAATGGGAACATAATAGATTAGGTACCCTCTCTAAAATTTTAGAGAGGGATTTCGACGTGGTTATAGCCACCGCCGACGCGGTCTTAGGCAAAGTTATGCCACCCGAAAGTTTGAAGAAAAGATTTTTCGAATTAAAAGTCGGCCAGGAATTTTCGCAAACCGAGCTGGTTTCCCAACTCGTTTCAGCAGGCTATACCCGTTCAGAGCAGGTTGACGGAGCAGGACAGTTCTCGGTTAGAGGCAGCATTGTCGACCTTTTTACGCCTCAGCTCGATCTCGCCTGCCGAATAGATTTCTTCGGTGACGAAATTGACAGCATTGCACTCTTTGAAACCGACACCCAAAGGCGTACTGAATCGGTGAAATCCATAAAGGTAACCCCTGTTTCAGAGGTAAGTCCCGAAAGCCCGGGCGAATTCATTGAGCAGTTAAATGCACTAAAAAACGACAAACGTGCAAGTGCTGACTTGAAAAAGCGCATCGAAAATGATATAAACCGTCTGAAAAACGGCGGTTCGCCGTCACTCGATGCCTATCTTGATATAATTTACGGCAAACGCACCACTATTTTCGACTATCTTGATGACAAAAGTCCCGTTTTCGTGTTTGACACCAACGCGGTTTTGGAAAAAGTGGACAACTGCCTTGACCTGCATTACGAGGAGATAAAAGCGCTGTCCGAGGAGGGTATTCTCCCCAGAAGGTTCAGTTCTGTCTATCTTGACAAGGCTCTTCTTTCAGCAGAACTCCAACGACACGGCACGACATTTTTCGACACTTTTCCCAAGTCGCAATATCCTACAAAAATAAACTCGAACATTTCGCTGAATTTTAAGCAAACTAACGGATTCTCCGGTTCGGCAAAAATGCTGGCTGACGACATTTCGGGCACAAACGCAAAGCTCACCGTTATTCTTGCCGGAACCGAACGTGCCGCTAACAACCTTTGCGAAGAGTTGTGTGACCTTAAAATCAAGGCGAAATTTGCTGCCGACCCGTCAAAAGTCGGTAAATCGGGAGTTTTTGTTACAACCGGCGTATTGACCGGCGGTTTTGAACTTCCCTCTGCCTCCGCGGTTGTCATTGTTCACGGAAAGGCAACCGTTACAAAACGCAAACGCCGTTTCAAAGCAGGCAACGCGGTCGGTTCTCTGGAAGAACTTCAACACGGTGATTATGTTGTCCACGCCACCCACGGTATAGGCGTTTTTGAGGGAATACAACAGATGAAAACACAGGGCATCACCCGTGATTACATCAAAATCCGTTATGCCGGTAAGGACGCACTCTATGTTCCCGTCACATCTTTGGACCTTGTTTCCAAGTACATCGGCAACAGTGAGGACACTACGGTAAAACTCAACAAATTAGGCTCGACCGACTGGAACAAAACGAGGTCGAGAGTGAAAAAAGCCGTCAAGGATATGGCAAAGCAGCTCACGGCTCTTTATGCCAAGAGAATGCAGGTCAAAGGATACGCTTTCAGCCCCGACACCGACCTGCAATCTGACTTTGAGCGCCGTTTCGAATTTGAGGAGACCGACGACCAGTTACGCTGTATTGCAGAGATAAAGCGCGATATGGAGCGCACCGTTCCCATGGACCGTTTGCTTTGCGGTGATGTTGGTTTCGGCAAGACCGAGGTTGCTTTAAGGGCGGCATTCAAATGCATCGCCGACGGAAAACAGTGTGCAATACTCGTGCCAACAACGATACTTGCCTGGCAGCATTACAACACCGCTCTGGAACGTTTTTCCGATATGGCGGTAAACGTTGAGATGCTGTCACGTTTCAGAACTCCTAAGCAACAAGAAAAAATAAAAAAAGACTTGTTGGCAGGCAACATCGACCTGATCATAGGAACTCACAGTCTTATTTCAAAGGATGTAAAATTCAAGGATTTAGGACTACTCATCGTTGATGAAGAACAACGGTTCGGCGTTGCTCAAAAAGAAAAGTTAAAGGAACTTTTCCCCGACGTTGACGCATTGACTTTGTCGGCAACGCCCATTCCCAGAACACTTAATATGGCACTTTCGGGACTTCGAGATATGTCATCCATTGAAGAAGCACCGATGAACCGACACCCCGTTCAGACCTACGTTTTGGAGAAAAACACAGGTCTTATAAACGAGGCAATAAGCCGTGAACTGCGCCGAGGCGGACAGGTCTACTATCTGCACAACCGCACCGACAGTATTGAATCCTGCGCACTTAAAATCCAGCAGGCACACCCCGACGCGAAGGTCGGTGTGGCGCACGGAAAAATGAACGAAGAAGCACTGTCTAAGGTCTGGCAACAGTTATTGGAAAAGGAAATCGATATCCTCGTCTGTACAACGATTATAGAAACAGGCGTTGATGTTCCGAATGCAAACACACTTATTATCGAAGATGCCGACCGTTTAGGATTGGCACAGCTTCATCAGATACGAGGACGAGTAGGTCGAAGCCACCGTTTAGCTTACGCGTATCTGCTTTTCACACGAGGTAAAGCATTGTCCGACATATCGCAAAAAAGGCTTGACGCTATCAGCAAATTCACCGAGTTCGGCTCAGGTTTTAGAATCGCTATGCGAGATTTGGAAATCAGAGGTGCCGGCAGTGTGTTGGGCGGAGAACAGCACGGTCATTTAGAAGCAGTAGGCTACGATATGTATTTAAAACTTTTGTCCGACGCTATCGCCGAAGAAAAGGGTGAAGTCGTGCAAAAAGAAACCGAATGCACTGTCGATCTGAAACTCAACGCGCATATTCCCGAACGGTATATTTCCTCGTTGTCGCAACGCCTTTCGGCATACCGACGCATTGCCGCAATAAAATGCGAGGATGACGTTTTGGATGTTACCGATGAGTTGCTCGACCGCTACGGAGATCTGCCGAAAGCAGTCGGCACTTTGATCGACGTATCACTCCTCAAAAACAAGGCCGCAAGAGCAGGAATCACCGAGATAAGCGAACAGATGGGAATGCTAAAATTGTTCCTTTCAGGGCTCACAGACGAAGTGACTCTGTTGCTCACATCCCCGTTGCAACGCCGTGTTGTTTTCAATGCGGGCGCAAAACCGTTTGTCGCAATAAAACTCAATAAAAACGAGGATATTTTAGACACGTTGAGAACTGCTATTGATATAATGGCCGCCAAGACTCAATAATTCACAAAACAGATATAATAGTTAATCAAAAAAGGCTGGACTTTTTTTGCGGTTTATTATATACTTTACTGTGTATTAAGTATTTTTATCATCGGAAGTTTGTTCGGATGATTGTAAGGAGTATAAATAATGAAAAAGCTTGTAAGACTTATGGGCGTGATTCTCGCCCTTTTGATGCTTGTCGGCATGTTTGCCGGCTGCCACAAAAAGAACGAAATTGCCTTTAAGATCGGCAATCAGGAGTACACTTCTGCTATGTACAGTTGTGCTTTGTTCTTCTCGGTCACCGAGGCAAAAAGTGCTATCAACACCTTCGTTTCGGAAAATAAAGGCGATACAACTAACATCATCTATGAGAACTATAAGTTTGATGCTGAGGGCAATGTAAGTGCAACCGGCACCGTATCTTATGAAGATTATGCAAGAAACAGCGCTATAAATCAGCTTAAAATGTTTGCCGCTGTATCAGAAAAGGTTGCCGCTGAAAAGCTTACAATGAGTGAGGATTACATCCGCTCGGCAGAGCTTGATGCCGAAGCTTTCTGGTATGTAGGATGCAGTTACTCCACATATTACAATATCGAAACCGCTTATCAAAACAACCCGACTTCTTTACAGGCGCAACTTGCTCAATACGTCCCTTACGCATACTATCTTGAACAGAACGGTGTTCTTTTTGACACCTTCAAGCAGTACACCGTAAATCAGTACCGTTATAATTACTACTTCGAAACAATATACGGTGAAGGCGGTTCCAAAGAGGTCCCCGAGAACGAGCTGAAAGATTATATCAAGAACAACTACCTTATTGCAGATGCTATCGTTATGTCAATAGTTGACGATGAGAACAAGGCTTTGTCCGAAGACAAACTCAACGAACTCATCGAGTTGGGCGAAAGCTATGTCGAGCGTCTTGAAAAAGGTGAATCCTTTGAGACTATCTATAACGAGTACCAGGAGAAATTAGAAGAAGACAGTAAAAAGGAAGAGGACGACAAAAAGGACGATACTTCGACCGACGACACCTCAACCGATGATTCCGACGATGACACAACCAACAAGGAAGAAACCGATAAGGAAGAAAAATTTACACCCGCAGAGTACACGGGCATTTTCTCCGACAAAGAAGATGATACCTACTATGAAGATTTGAAAGACCTCAAAACCGGTGAAGTTCTTATGAAAAAGTATGAGGACCTTTCGGCTTATGTTATCTTCCAGAAGGGCGACATCGAAGCAGAGGAGTTCTGGTACGAAAACCGAGACAATACCGAATATTTCAGCTCTCCCATTATCTACCAGATCAAAGGTGACTCACATAAAAAGATGATCGAGGACTTTGCTAAGACCCTCACCATTACTGAGGACGCCTCTGCCACCAAACCCTTTAAAGTTAAGAAAATCAAGACCGAAGCAGCACAGTAATAAATTCTTAAAAATCTCCGAGTTCGCTCGGAGATTTTTTGCCCGAAATACCTTAATGATTTTTAGGGCATAATTACTTTACACAGTTTATCTTAGGAGCTATTTATGAACTTTAACGAAAACGGTATTTCCTATAAATACATTCCGTCCGACCGATTTAAGACAACTCTTTTGTCGGTGACATTCTTTACCCGGCTTGACAGTAATGCCGCAGCAAACGCATTGGCCCTGGCTTTGATGGCCAAAGGCACCCCCGAATTGCCCGATTACTATTCCTTCAATCGCCGTCTGGCAAGCCTTTACGGTGCTTCTGTTTCAAGTTCGGTCAGTAAGTCCGGTGACAGACAGGAACTCAACATTTCCATCACCGTAAATGACGATAAATACTCATTAAACGGTGAATCAACCGTTATGTCGGCAGGTCGGCTTCTGCTTGATATGATATTTGGCCGATATTTAGACAACACCGATTACCCTGAGAATGTTGTTGCCCGCGAAAAAAGGCTTTTAAAAGAAACTATTTTGAGCCGTTTTAATGATAAACGTATTTTTGCAAGAAAACGTTGTGAGGAAATAATGTGTCAGGGCGAACCGTACGGTCTTTCGCAGAACGGAACTGCCGACGAGGTCGAGGCAGTCAGCAATTCCGATATCAGAGCCTCTTTTAAAAGACTTCTTTGCGAAGCGTTAATTTCGGTCACTGTTGTCGGAGCCGAAGAGCCGACCTGTTTTATTGATGATTTCTGCAAACTTATCGAAAGGTTAGACAGAAATTACAAGCCCTTAGAACGAAACATTGCAAAAAAAGCAGGCGAAATAAAAGTTGTTGAAGAAAAGATGCCCGTAAACCAGGGTAAACTTGTAATGGGATTCCGCTCCAATACCGGCGAATTACTGCCCGAATCGCTTAAAACACATGTTATGAGTGACATTTTCGGTGGCGGACCCTACTCCAAGCTCTTCTGCAACGTGCGTGAAAAAATGAGCCTTTGCTACTACTGTTCGGCAAGAGGTATTCGTTCAAAAGGACTTATTTTTGTTGAAAGCGGAGTTGAAAAAGGAAACATTGAAGCCGCAAGAATCGCTATTCTCGACCAGTTGAACGCCGTTAAAAACGGTGATTTTGAGGAGGCAGTGCTTAACTCTTCAAAATTGGCGCTTAGTGATGCTTTTCGTTCGCTTAATGCCGATGCCGCTTCCCTTGCAAGTTGGTATGATATAAGGGCTTTAAGCGGAAATGACATTTCGCCCGAAGATGTTTGCAATGAAATTTCGAAGATCACCTTTGAGGATATTGTAAAAGCCGCAAATAATTACGCCCTTGACACAGTTTACATTTTAAGCCCCGAAGATAAGGAGGATGCAGAATGAGTTTTCAAAAACAATATATTACCTGCAAAGAGGCAGATGAAAGCACTTTAATTGCCACTCATTCTTCCGGTCTTAAAGTCTATATTTCCAAAAAAGACACCTTTGTTACAAACTATGCCGTTTTTGGTACACGATACGGCTCGGTTGACACCGAATTTGCCATTGATGGTGGAAAAATGACCGCCACTCCCGAAGGTATCGCTCATTTTTTGGAACATAAACTTTTCGAAGGCGAAGACGGTGACGCCTTTGAAAAATACTCAAAAACAGGTGCTTCGGCAAACGCATACACATCGTTTGACCGCACCTGCTACCTTTTCAGTTGTACCGATAAATTCTGCCAAAACCTGCAAATTCTTCTTGATTTTGTGACTTCCCCCTATTTCACACCACAAACCGTTCAGAAGGAACAGGGCATTATCGGTCAGGAAATAAAGATGTATGAGGACGTCCCCGATTGGCGCGTACTCTTCAACCTTTTAAGATGTATGTATAAAAACCATCCCGTCAATGTCGAAATTGCCGGAACGGTCGAGTCGATTGCCAAAATAACCGACAAGACTCTCTACGACTGCTATAACACCTTCTATAACCCGTCAAATATGTTTATCTGCTTGGCAGGTAATTTTGATGTTGATAAAACATTGGAGATGATCGATGGCAAAATAGAAAAGGTTGTCGAAAAGGAAATAATCCGTTCCGATTTTGACGAACCCGATTCAATAGTCGAAAAGTACTGCGAATCCAAAATGTCGGTTTCTATGCCTCTTTTCGTAATGGGAATAAAACTAAAACCGTCAACCTCTGATGAATTGCCGTTTAAAAAGGCCGTTTCCGAACTTTTTTTGGAGATTTTGGCGGGCAAAATTTCACCTCTTTATAACCGACTTTTAGAAGAAGGTCTCATCAACAACCGTTTCGGTTCCGAGTTCTTTTACGGTCAGTCCTATTCAGCCTACCTCTTCGACGGTGAATCAAAGGACCCCAAAGCCGTTCGCTGCGCACTGTTAAAGGAAATTGAATTGATTGCCAAAAACGGTGTCGATGTTTCCCTTTTTGAAGATGCCAAGAAGAAACTTTACGGCATGTCAATAAGAGCATACAACGATCCGGAGGAAGCCGTCGGCGAGTTTATCGACTGCTTTATAGATGGTGTCGAGCCGTACAGTGACCTGTTGGCTTTAAAAAGTATCACCGCCGATGACATAACCGAATGTGCCAAAATGTTGAATCTTGATAACACGGCTCTTTCGGTTATCAACCCATAACAGTTAATTTTTTCTAAAATTTTAAAAAAGGTCTTTTATATCAAGCGCTTTTGGTATATAATGAATATGATTTAGGATTTGTATTCATTTTACTTAATTGCGCTTGATATTTTTTAAAAAAAGGAGTGCCGTTCTATATGCCTTTGGCAACAATTTACAACGTCACGATATTCGGACTGAAATTAAAAATAGACCCCGTTGCTTTTACACTCCCCATAAAAAACGGTTGGGATGTTTACTGGTACGGCATTTTGATAGCATTAGGCTTTTTACTTGCAGTGATATACGGATTTTGGCGAGCCGGCAAGTTCAACGTGGACCCCGATCGGTTGACCGATGTTGTTTTGGTAACCACCCCGTTGGCGATTCTATGCGCCCGACTTTATTACATCATTTTCTATAAAGGCCACATTGAAATTAAAAACATTTGGGATTTTCTTGGCTTTTCAAGTTCTTCCGGATTTGCAGGTCTTGCAATCTACGGCGGTGTTATTGGTGCCGCGGTAATAGGACTTATTATGTGCCTTATTCGCAAGGTCAATGTTCTTGACGGTTTTGACCTTGCCGCGTGCGGTTTCCTTATAGGACAATCCATTGGCCGTTGGGGCAACTTCTTTAATCAGGAAGCCTTTGGCTCGGCTACTGGAAGCAGTTGGTTCGGTATGACCAGTGAACCTATTGTTGCAGAACTTGGTGCAGGGCAGTTGGCTCACCCTTGTTTTCTTTACGAATCCATTTGGTGTGCCCTGGGCTTTATCCTATTGCACTTTATCGGCAACAAGCGCAAATTTAGTGGTCAATTGGCGCTTACTTACGGCGTGTGGTATGGTTTTGGACGAATGATAATCGAAACATTCAGAACCGACAGTCTTTACTTAGGACCTTTAAAGGTTTCGCAGTGGCTTTCGGGTGCTTTGGTAATCGCCTGCTCCATCATTCTCATCTTTATGTTCCGCCGTCTTAAAGTGGCTAAGGTCAATGAAACCTATTCGGCCATGTTTGATGAGGTCGAACCGTTCACGGTTGAAACCATTGTCAACGAGCCTTATGAAAACGAACTCACCTCCGCCGATATAAACGATGACGATGATAACGATGATGACGACGATGACGACTGTTTCGAATAAAACTCAAAGGAGTAAATATGGCAAAACTTATTAACGGAAAAGAAATTTCAGCAGCCTTAAAGCAGCGTATTGCTGCCGAGGTTGAAGTATTAAAAAAGCAGGGCTTGACCCCCGGACTTGCGGTAATCATTGTAGGCAGTGACCCCGCATCTCAGGTTTACGTCGGTTCAAAGGAGCGCACCTGCAAGGAACTCGGTATGTACTCCGAAAAATACGAGTTGCCCGAAAATACTACCGAGGACGAGCTTTTAGCTTTGATCGATAAACTGAATAAGAACGATAAGATCCACGGCATTCTCTGCCAGTTGCCTTTGCCAAAAGGCTTGGACGAAAAGGCTGTCATAAATGCTATCATACCCGAAAAGGATGTTGATGCTTTCCATCCCCAAAACGTTGGTCACATAATGATAGGCGATTACGATTTTCTCCCCTGCACCCCCGCAGGCATTATGGAGATGCTCCGTTTTGAAAACATCGAGACCCAGGGCAAGCACTGTGTTGTCATCGGCCGTTCAAATATCGTCGGCAAGCCTATGGCGATGTTGATGCTCCACGCCAATTCGACCGTGACCATCTGTCATTCAAAAACCGAGAACTTAAAAAAGATTTGCCGTGAGGCTGACATTCTTATTGCCGCTGTCGGTAAGGCCAACTTTGTTACTGCCGACATGGTAAAACCTGGTGCCGTCGTTATCGACGTCGGTATGAACCGTCCCGAAAACGGCAAGCTTTGCGGTGATGTTGATTTTGCCGCAGTTGAGCCTATTTGCTCGGCTATCACCCCTGTTCCGGGCGGTGTAGGTCCCATGACTATTGCAACCTTGATGCAGAACACCCTTACTGCTGCCAAAAACAGCATCAAATAATTTACGGAAAATAAAAGAAGGAGGTTGATAATGTGAAACGATTCTTGGCTATATTTATATGCCTTATAGCATTTTGCACCCTTACCGTCACTGCTTCGGCAAAGGAATATACTGTTGAAGGCATCAAATTTTCAGCAAACTCTCAATTCACTGTTCACACCTCCGAAGATCTTCTCCCTGATTCAAATGTTGAGGGCTTTTTGTTTGCTGCAATATCGTCTGATCAAAAGCACAGCATTCAGGCACTTTGCACCGTAACCGAATTTTCAAAAGAAATAAAAACTTTTTCAGGATTAGGAAGTCTTGAAATAAAGCCTATTGGCGACAAGATTTTCCCCGAAGGATATGAAACCACCGAAATCGGCTCAACAATTTTTCTTAAAAGTACCGTAACCGATGAAAACAAAACACGTTCAATTTATGTGACAGTCAACAGCGGTAAGCTTTATACCTTTACTTATTTCGGGCATGATGCCTCTAAAATGGGCGAGTTTATGGCGACTGTGCAACTCCCATCCAACTCGGCTGAGGGAAGTTTGAGCGTTTATATGATAATACTCATCTCGGTCTGTATTGTGGCTGACATAGTGTTTATCACATTTATAATAATCTCGTTTATTAAGGATCGAAGACGTCGCAAAATGGAATCAAGTGACAACATTGTAAGCCAATACATTAAAATCAAACGCAGAAAATATTAGAATTAAAAGAGGTTAAACTTCCATAAAAGTTTAACCTCTTTTTTATTTGCCTTTTTGCAGGCGTGTTCGACCGAGAGTGGACGGCGACTGCTCCCTGAATGCAGTAAAATCATTCATAAGTGATGCCCTTACTACCGCACCGCCTCCGTGCTTTTCCCTTATTTTGTCAACACTGCGCTCCAATGTATCGTGTTTTAAAATGCTCATCCTGTCCTCCAAAAACGACAACTGGAACTGTGGTTTATAAGGTTCTAACTTTTCAATCCTTACCCCTATCGACCTTAATGGTCTTGTAAAATCATAGTTCTTACCCAGCAATTCAGTTGCCTCTTTGGCAATCATATCAGACGATTGAACCGATTTGTCGAGTGAAAAAGAAAAACTGTGAGTGTCTAAGTCGCAGGTGCGAATTCCTACCTGTACGGTGTAACCTTGCAGGTTCTGACGTCTTAACTCGGTGGCAACATCTTCACTTAAACGCAACAAAACCTTATGCGCATCATTAAGATTTTTAAGGTCCTTCGGGCAGGTCACAGAACGCCCGACCGACTTTGGAATCTCCACAAAGTCGCACCTGTTTACCGGCGAGGTTTCATTTCCATTGGCAAAAGCATGCAACAGTTCTCCGTTTTTCCCAAGTCTTAATTTCAAACTTTCAATGTCGGCATTGGCTAAATCGCCCACTGTGAAAACACCTAACGCATTAAGTTTCTGCTTATTCGACCGCCCGACCCCGAGCAAACAACCAACCTCCATAGGCCAAACAATCTCGCGAAAACGGTCATACGGAATCTCGCTTACGGCATCCGGTTTCTTTAAATCCGAGCCTAATTTGGCAAAAATCTTATTGAAACTGACGCCGACCGAAATGGTCAACCCTAACTCCGACTTAACCTCTTGACGAATCCTTTCGGCAATTTCCACGCCCGTTCCGAAAAGGCGAAAACTGCCCGTTACATCAAGCCAACACTCATCTATCCCAAACGGTTCAATAAGATCGGTATAACGCTCATATATGTTTCTAACAAGACGTGAGTAATGCGTATATGCCTTAAAATCGGGCGGAACTACCACCAAATTTGCACACTTTTGTTTTGCCTGCCAGATCGGCTCACCCGTTGATACTCCAAACCTTTTTGCCTCTTCATTTTTTGCAAGAATTATACCGTGGCGTTCCTCAACGCTTCCGCCAACCGCAACAACCTTATCGCGCAGATTTGGGTCTTCTTTCATCGCCACCGAACAGTAAAAGTTGTTAAGGTCACAGTGCAATATTGTTCGCATTTACTCACCTGCCTTCGCTTTTGTTAGATCACATCTTGAATTATAACCCAAATTTCAAGTTTTGTAAAGAACATTTGTTCTGTTTTAAAAAGAAAAATTTCCCTCTGCCATGAAATATGACAGAGGGTGTTGTTTACGGTACGCGACTTCCGTGACAGGTAAGGTAAACTACCTGACAATTTTCGGAGAGTTTTTCAATAAGCTTTAACGCGTTCTCTGTGCGCGTCTCATCGAAATTGACAAACGGGTCATCAAGAATTACGGGCGGTTTATTATCACCGTACAAAGCATCGATAAGCGCCAAACGCGTTGCGATATCGATAAGATTCTGGTATCCAGTACTGAATACTGCCTTCTCCTGCGCCCTACCGTGACGTTCAACATTGACATTGAGTTTTGGGTCAAGCAGGAATCCACCAATATCCGCACCCAACATCATATCGGCATACTTTTTAAAGCCGTCAGTCATAACATCGCGGTATTTCAGCGAGAGTCTTTGTTTTGCAGTTTCGAGAAACTCCATTGTTTTTTCCAATGTAAACAGTTCCTGTTCCTTTTCCTTCAAGGTTTCCTTCAAGGTTTCCAACTCGTCTTCAAGTTCAGGCACAGAGTCGGCTATTGGTTTCAACGACGCAATTCGGTTGCCGTATTCAACTGCGGTTTTTCTTACCGCATCAAGCTCATAGGATACCGCCTTTTCATCCTCCACCAAGGCATCACTGTCAAATGATTCAGCAGAAACACCGCCTGGGAGTTCGGGGATAGCCGAAAGTTTGTCTTCGCAGTCTTTTAAAGCGGCAGTCCACTCATCAAATGATTTAGACGCATCACGCATTTTAAGTATTTCGTTCTGATAGTCAGAAGGCAAGCACTCATACCCTGAAAAAACGTCAAGCAAGAACTTCTTCAAAGTGTCTACCTGAGTTTTTTTAGAATCGAGCAGTGATCTTTTTGCCGACACTGACTCTAAAAGTGTTTTAAATTGATCAGCCTTTACTACCAGAGCATAGGCCTTTTCGACGAAATCGCCCTCAATGCAGAAAGGCTTAAAGAACGCAGTAAGTTCTGCATCGAGTGCCGAAATTCTGCTACTCAAAGACTCATACTCACTCTTTAAAACAGATATATTTGCATTCGGAGCATTGCGGGATATCATACCTTTGAGATACAAAAAAGCTGCAACCGCACCGACAACAAATCCTGCCAATATCACAACCACCGCAATAACCGACTTTATCAACAGAACGCAACCCAAAGCCGTTATCACTGCCGCCAGAACGCTCAGTAACTTAACAGGTGCCTTTTTCTCATTCTTTTCGCAAGAGGCTCCATCTAAAATATTTTTCTTGGTTTCGGCTTGGTACTTTAAGTCGCGCAACTCGGTTGCTTTTTGCTTAACCGATTCCAGTTCGCTGTGACTCAAACTCTTTTCTCCGAAGAAAACTTGCAACTCGGCAAGTGCGGTTTCGTCCTTTTGGTCTTGCAACAATAAATTTAACTCATTTTCAGCAACTGTGAGTTCCTGTGCTTTTTTAAGAGTTTCTTCAAGTCGGTCGCTTTTAGGAAGTCCATTAGGATATGCCGAGTTGAATTCGGCAAGGTTTGCTTTTAAGCTATCCATCTCGCGCTCCAACTCTTGCTTACGTTTGAGATTTACAAGAGCCGCTTCAACCGAGGCCGCAGATTTTATATCCTGACGTATTTTTTGCAAAAGTATTTCCTTTTCACTTATCAAGGCTTCGCACTGCTTTAATCTCAACGTCAATTCTGCGATATTTTCGGTAGCAACACGTCCGTCGTGTATCTGGTGCTCTTTTGAATCTATCTGTTGCTGCAAGTCTGACACAATGCCTTTGTTTCGGGCATTCATATATTCGTTTTTGCGCTTTTTAAGTGTGTTCATCGCCTTGTCGAAGTTATTGATATCATCACTGTTTTCAACAAGATTCATCAACTTGGCGCTGATACTGGTGTTTGCAAAGGTTTCACTCTCGAGTTGAGGAAAAAACACACTTCGCTCAAATCCTTCTGCATCGATTCCGAAAAGTTCTGTTCCTATATTTTCAGAAAAATCGTTACACTCGGTACCGCTTTTCAGGTCAAGCAAGCGGAAGGCGTCGGCATTTGCCTTGACACCGAAAAATCTTTCGATTCTATACTGCTTGTTTTGCACCTCGAAATCAAGCGTTCCTCCGAAACTGCCACCTTGCCAAGGGGTTCTCAATTTTCTTTCGTTTTCCTCAATTTTATGTTTTGAAGTCTGTGGCAGACCGTAAAACATTGCCTTAATAAACGAACACAGTGTTGATTTTCCAAACCCGTTTTCCTCGTTTATAACGGTAAGTTTTTGGTTAAAATCAACGCGGTAACGGGAAAGTATTCCGTAATTTTCAACATAACAGTTAATAAATCTCACGGTCACACCTCCATTCCAATAAGAGCTGAAAGACCGCACTCTAAAATTCGGTCAATCTGCTCTTCGTCCAGTCCCGACTCACCGGCAACCCTTATAAATTCGCCTTTTAAGGAAACGTCGTGCTTAAATGCTTCGGGATCTATTTCCAAACGGGTCTTGTCCTTGACCTTGGCAAAATAAAAGCGGTCGTTAAGTTCTTTTGCAAAGTAAATTAAATCCTTTCGCGCACCGGTCGGAACCTTACCAACAAGCGTCACCTTTACCATTGCAGACTCGGGTATCGAAGCGGTGGATTCATTTATTTTTTCCAAGATTTCCGAAAAATCGGAAAGAGAACTTATGTCACACTGCACATCAACTATCTGTCTGCCATTAGTATGTACGAAGTTGTATTTAACTTGTTCGCTATCGGTTTCTATCAGCACAAAGCCTTTTTGACCGCACTCATCAAAGCCCCTTCCTTCCAAACAACCGCTGTAACACCATTTGCCTTTGGAATCTAAGTTGCCCTCTTTAAAGGTATGTATATGGCCAAGTGCCAAATAGTCAATATTTTTGTTGGCAAGCTCTGACAAAACGATTGAGTCCTCGCCCATCGACGACGAAACCTGACCGTGCATTGTAACAATATTTATATCTTTTTTATCCAAATAAAGACTACCGTAAACACTGCGACAGTTACGCTCGTTCAGTGTTACTCCGCTTATGGCAACATTTCCATAACGATAAGTTGTCCAGTCACCACCGAAGAATTTGAGATTTTTAGGGATATCCACCTGGGCCAGTGCCTTACCTGCATCGTGATTTCCGCAAAGATACAGAAAATCGACCTTGTCTGCCGCCGCAATTTCACCCAAAACGGCATCACGCGTCACGGGCGAGCAGGTGTTGGTATCAAAAAGGTCACCCGCAATAATTACCGCCGTAACCTGTTCGGTTGCAGCAAAGCGACAAAGCTTTAAAAAGGTCTGCAATATTTCCCTTTTTCTCTCTTTTGATTTTGTTGTCGGTAAATTTGCCTCGATTTTGGAGTCAAGATGTATGTCCGCACAATGAATAAACTTCATTTTATTTATCCTTTCGAGATTTTATTTTCTTATCGCAAATCTCATTAAAACAACACATTTCGCAGTTTGCCTTGCGTGCCGTACAGACAGCACGTCCATGCAGTACTGCGCGGTGGCAAAAGCCGTTAGAACTTTCGGGTGGTAAATACTCACGCATTTGACGTTCTACTTTTAACGGGTCGGTTGTATCAACAAATCCCATTCTGTTACAAAGTCTTATAAAATGCGTATCGGCAACTACGGCAGGCTTGCCGTAAATATCGCCGCAAACAAGGTTTGCGGTCTTTCTTCCGACTCCGGGCAACTTTGTAAGTTCCTCTATGGTATCGGGAATATTACCCCCGAAATCTTCCATTATCATTTTGCCTATGCCTATTAAGTCCTTGGCTTTGGTCTTATATAACCCGCACGTCTTTATAAGTTCCTCAACCTCGCTCAAATCGGCCTTTGCCATACTTTTGGCATCAGGAAATCTATTGAAAAGTGCAGGCGTCACCATATTAACTCTTGCATCGGTACATTGTGCCGAAAGACGCGTTGCTATGAGCAGTTGGAAAGCATTTCCCGGCTTATAATCAAGTGAGCATACAGCACCTTTATATTCATTTTCAAAAATTTCACAGGCAAGTGTGCCTATCTTCTTTTTATCCTTAGCCTTCATAAACTCCCCTTATTTTTCGGGTTTCCATCTGATACTGAACCCAATTCCCCATTTTGAAGTATCAAGAGAACCCTTTTCCTTTAAAATTGTGATTCTCTGTAAATACGAGCAGGATTTAAACGCACCGTCGCCAACCGTTGTAACGCTCGCTGGCAAAGTAAGTTCCAGCAACGCATAGCAAGACTCAAACGCCTTGGGCCCGATGGTTTCTACACTCTTTCCGAAATCTATTTGACTAATACCTAAGCATTCGTAAAAAGCACCTTCGCCTACGGTTTTTAGATTTTCGCCAAACTTCAACTTTTTAAGTGCAATACATTGCGAAAAAGCATACTGACCGATCTCCACAACCCTTTGCGGCAGGTCGAAATTGGACAAAAGTCTGCAATTTGAAAACGCACGGGCACCGATTACGGTTACATTGTCGGTGCCTTTAACCTCGGTCAGTGAAACGCAGCCGTTGAAAATATCATCGGGTATTTTGGTCGTGTTTTGGGGCAATGTTGCCGTTGTAAGTTTTTCGCAACCGACAAACGCACCCTCCAAACGCAAAATGCTGTCAGGCAATAAAATCTCCTTGACGGCGGTTTTGCCAAAGGCTTCCTTTTTTATCTCTTCGAGTCCGTTATTCAGTGTGAATTCGCTCAATTCTAAGCATCCGTAAAACGCCCTTTCACCGATAGATTTCACACTTTGACTGAATTCAAACTTTTTCAATGTGATGCAAGCCTCAAAAGCACTCGCACCTACTGTAACAATTCCGTTCGCACCGCTTATATTCTGTAATTTCGTACAGCCATAAAACGCAAAGCCGTCAATCGTTACTACCTTGTCAGTCAACTCAACCGATTTTAACTCAATACAATCGGCAAACGCGTGGTTCCCTATTTTTACTATTCCATTTCCAAACTTTACTGATTGAAGTGCAATACACTTAAAAAACGCCTTGTCAGGTATATTTTTAAGCGATATCACATCTGACCAGTCAATCTCGGTCAATGAATGGCAATATGAAAACACATCGGTTCCCAAGGTGCTTACGTTTTTAGACATTTTTACACTTTTAAGCAACGGACAGTTGCCAAACGCCTCGGCACCTATTTCAATCACGGTATCGGGTATTGACACCGACTGCAATGTTTTGTTGCTGACAAATGCACATTCACCGATTTTTGTGACCGACTTACCGCCCAAAGACTCAGGTATAGACACCACAGAAGCCGAACCGGTATAGGTCACTAATTCCGAATGGTCACTGAAAACATTATAAACAAATCCGTCCTTTTGTTCGGTACGGACACTGTTTTTACAGGAAGAAAGTCCTAAGACACCCACAAAAAGCGCTGCTGCGAGTACAAAAGACATAGCTTTCTTAAAGGACATCTCGCAAAGCCTCCCTTGACCAAAAATTCTTACATTGTAATTATACCAAACCAACAGCCTTAAATCAACAAAAATACTGTGTACATATTGTTAAGTTTGTCAAGTTAAAAACCCCTCTTTCCATATATTGTATGCGGCAGAATTTGGAGCATTCCCAACTTTAAACTTGTATGATACACTTTACGTGCACATTTGCAAGAATTGAGGTGAAAATATGAAGAAGATTATTGTGTGTTTTATGTCAGTTGTTATGACTGTGTGCCTTTTGGCAACACCCTCGACTGCCAAGGCCGCCACTGATAGTTCCAAAGCAGGTATGGTGTCCGTTGGCAGTGGTTGGGTCAATGTCAGAAGTAGTGCTTCCACTTCATCAAAGATTGTAAAAACCTTTAACAACGGTCGTTACCTGACCCTTATTTCAAAGCAGGGCGACTGGTGGAAGGTTGAATATTCAAAAGACACTTACGGATACTGTCATGCCGATTATATAAAAGTCGTGTCCGAAAACGTAAAAAAGGTCAACATTTCATCGGGCACACTTAATATCCGCGAAGGTGCAGGCACGTCCTATGAAAAGATCGGAAGTCTAAAAAGTGGCGACATCGTAATCGTGCTTTCCGCATCTAACGGTTGGAGTCGCGTGCTTCACAGCGGTAATAAGGTTGGTTTTGTGAGTTCAAAATATCTGTCATCCAACAGTTCCTCCGACTCCTCCAACTCAACCCACTCTGCCATAGCACTTAATGTGCCGAGTTACAGGCAGACCGACAGCCGTTGGGCAAACGTCAAAATCGGAAGTTCGGGCAAAACGATTTCGCAAATCGGCTGTGCCACTACCGGCATTGCGATGATGGAGTCATACCGTACAGGCACTACTATTTACCCTGATGCAATGTCCAAAAAACTCAAATACACAAGTTCGGGCAGTGTCTATTGGCCGAGCAACTATACAACGGTGACAAGCAGTTCAGGATATTTGAGTAAAATATATGCACAATTAAAAGCTGGTAAACCCGTTCTTTTCGGCGCTAAAAATTCTTACGGCGCACAGCATTGGGTGGTAATTACAGGTTATACCGGTGGCAATACGCTGGAAGCGTCAAGTTTTACTATCAACGACCCCGGCACCAAAAACCGAACCACTTTACAGCAGTTTTTAAACGCCTACCCTAAGTTTTATAAGTATTTTTACTATTAAGCTTCTATGTCATTCTGAGCATGGCTGAGAATCTAAAAAAGGCTCCCTTAAAAATAAGGGAGCCTTTTTGTATTCTTTTATCGTTTCTTAAACACCATAGCAGTACGGTTGGGCAAATAGCAGTTAAACCCGAACCAATCGTCAGGGGTTCTTTCCGCCTTATAGCAAATGCTTGTATCGACCCTCGAATGACCGCCAAAGACCGAATCGTCACTCGAAAGCGCAACCATGTAATCCCCTGCTTCACCCGTAGGAATAAAATATCCGTCAAACGACTTGGTCGGGTGGAAGTTAAAGGCAAATATATAGTCACCTTTTGAGAAGATCAGTATCTTGTCGTCCTGATGCATCCAACGGTTAATAGGAGCCTTTTCCATCAGATCGTTCTCTTTAAGCAGTTTTACCATTGCCTTATCAAACTCGTTTAGTTCGCAGAACCTCAGGTCTTTGTTGTCAACAAGGCTCCACTGTCTGCGGCAATAGTGGTAGCTCCAACCGTTGCCTTCACGCGGGAAGTCTATCCATTCGGGGTGACCGAACTCATTTCCCATAAAATTAAGATATCCTTCACCTGCGAGCGACGCTGTTACAAGACGGATCATCTTATGAAGTGCAATACCCCTATCGATAACAAGGCTGGGGTCAAACTTGTTCATATGCCAATACATATCGGCATCGCAAAGACGGAACATTAACGTTTTATCGCCAACTAACGCCTGGTCGTGCGATTCCGAATAACCGATGTTCTTTTCCATTGGACGTCGGCCTGTAAGTTCATACCAGAATTTAATGACATCCCACTGTTCGTCACTGCACTCTTTGAGCGTCTTTATCCACAAATCAGGCACACCCATTGAAAGTCGGTAGTCAAAACCAATACCGTGGCAGTCAAGGGGCAGGCACATACCCGGCATACCCGACATATCCTCGGCTATGGTGATCGCGTTGGGATTGATGCTGTGAACCAGCTCATTTGCAAGTTGCAAATAAGTGACGGCTTCAAGATCGGTATTCATTGAGAAGTACATCTCGTAACCCGTAAACGCACTGCCTAAGCCGTGGTCGTGATAAAGCATTGAGGTTACACCGTCAAAACGGAAACCGTCAAAATGATAGGTTTCCATCCAGAATTTTAAGTTCGATAACAGGAAATGCAGAACTTCATTTTTTCCGTAATTGAAAAGCTTTGTGCCCCAAGCCGAATGGTCACCTTTACCACCTACATGGAAGAACTGATAAACGGTACCGTCAAACTCATTAAGGCCTTCATTGGTATTCTTTACTGCGTGGGAATGAACCACGTCCAACAGCACGGCAATACCCATTTCGTGCGCAGTATTTATAAGTCTTTTAAGACCCTTGCTGTCACCGTAGCGGGAACTTGCAGCAAAAAAGTTTGAGACCTGATATCCGAACGAGCCATAATAGGGATGCTCCATTATAGCCATTATTTGAATAGTGTTATACCCTAAATCCTTAATTCTGGGCAACACATTTTCCCGAAAATAGTCGTAGGTTGCAATAGAGCCTTCTTCGCCCGACATACCGATATGGCATTCATAAATAAACGGCACTTTTTCAGGTTTAAACCCGTCATCTGTCCAAGCAAAATCGGCAAATGTGTCCTCAATTTCAGCACACCATAAATACGTTTCGGGGTCTTGAACAACGCGGGTTGCATAAAGAGGAATACGACGCAGATACTCACCGTTGTGGACAACAATGGCTTGTACCTTGCTGCCAACTTGCAAGGTGTTTCTTCCCGCAATTTCGACCTCGAAAACTCCGTTTTCAAGTTTTGTCATCGGGCAGCCTTCTACGTCCCAATTATTGAAGTCACCCGTCAGGTACATTCTCTCAGCAGCAGGAGCCCACTCTCTGTAAACCCAACCGCTTCTCGTTCTGTGAAATCCGAAATACTTATGCCCGTTAGCTATCGATTTAAGACTTCTTGCGTCACCCAACAGTTCTCTTCGTTTGGTTTTATATAAATCTTCTCTTAGATCAAGGTCACTTTCAAACGGTTCAAGATACGGATCTATCGAAAAAATCTTCTTTTTAGTACGTTTTGCCATAGTACCCCTCTTTTCGTACTTTTTACAATTTTATTATACCTTTATTTTCCTTTAAAAACAATAGAAATTTGTAATTAGAGGCGTAAATATTGCCAAACAAAATTCAAGTCTTTTCGAGCGTGCATAATTTAAACTTTATTGTTGAATACGAAAGATAATCGTGGTAAAATGAAATAATAATATGATTTAAAAGAAGGCACGTGCTATGAAACTCACCGAAATTCTGAATTCCGACAAACTGTCACTCTCTTTTGAGGTGTTCCCGCCCAAGACCGATTCAAGCTTTGACAGTGTTAAAACCGCAACAGAAGAAATTGCAAAACTCAAACCCTCATTTATGAGCGTTACATACGGAGCAGGCGGCGGTACGAGCCGATACGCCCTTGATATTGCTAAAAACATCAAGGCGCAGTATAACGTACCCACTCTGGCTCATCTCACCTGCGTTTCATCGACCAAGGAAACGGTTTTGGAAAAGATCGATAAAATAAAAGAGGCAGGAATACAGAACATTATGGCACTTCGCGGTGACCTTACTCCCGAAATGGAATTGCAGGACCGTTCAAAGTGGGCATACCGTCACGCAATCGACCTGATCCACGACATTAAGAGTGCGGGCGATTTCTGCATCGGCGGCGCATGTTACCCGGAAATTCACCCCGAGAGTGAAAATCAGACAGAGGACGTCAAATACTTAAAAGAGAAGGTCGATGCAGGCTGCTCATTCCTCACCACCCAGATGTTTTATGACAACAATCTGCTTTATAACTTTCTCTACAAGATACGTGAGGCAGGAATTACCGTTCCGATAATCCCCGGCATTATGCCAATTACTAATGCAAATCAGGTTGAACGTGCCGTTAAACTTTCAGGTTCATTTGTGCCTCAACGCTTTAAGGCATTGGTTGATAAATTCGGGGCTTCTCCCGAAGCCATGAAGCAGGCAGGTATTGCCTACGCTACCGACCAGATTATCGACCTGTTTGCCAACGGAATTAAAAATGTTCACGTTTATTCTATGAACAAGCCCGATGTTGCCGCCAAAATTCAGGCCAACCTGTCGGATATTTTAGGATAAAGCTATGGAAATATCAGTTTTTACAAAAAACTATTCCGCACCTCCTATAAACCGCAAAGAAATTTTACGGTATTTAAAAGCAGAAACGGAAACCGAAGAATTAAAAAAACTTATCGACGAAGCCTTAAAGGAAGCCGAAACCGCACTTTGCTACAAGGTGGTCTTTTGCGAACTGCCCATCTGTTGCGATAACGGTTGCCTTGACTTAAAGTTTTGTAAATCTTACTCTAAATCGCTTTGCAAAAACCTTGAAGGCTGTGACCGCATTGTGCTTTTTGCCGCTACGGTTGGTGTGAAGTTCGATATGCTGACCGAGAAGTATAACCGAATTTCCCCGTCAAAAGCCGTCTGTTTGCAGGCAATAGGAAATGAGAGAATTGAAAGCCTTTGCGATGCTTTCAATTCCGATATAACCGCAAAATTCGGACTGACCAAGCCACGTTTCAGCCCCGGCTACGGCGACCTGCCGTTAAGTTTGCAAAAACATATTTTCGCAGTACTGGACTGTCATCGCAAAATCGGACTGACACTGAACGAGAGTCTTTTGATGTCACCGCAAAAATCCGTAACTGCTATTATAGGAATCAAGAAAAACTTGGAGTAAACATGAAAATAACAGAATTCATAAAAAACAATATTCTCTACCTTGACGGCGGAATGGGTACTCTTTTGCAGGAAAAGGGATTAAGCATCGGTGAACTTCCTGAAAATTGGAACCTCACCCACCCCGAAGAGATAATTGAAATTCACAAAAGCTACTTTGACGCAGGCAGTAACGTTGTCAACACCAACACCTTTGGTGCAAACACCTTAAAATTTGACTCTGAATGTTTAGAGAAGATTATAAAAGCTGCTGTTGAAAACGCAAAAAAGGCTGCCGTTTTGAGCGTCGGTTCACAGGAAAAGTGGGTTGCGCTTGATATAGGCCCTACGGGCAGAATGTTAAAGCCCTACGGTGACCTTGACTTTGAAGATGCTGTCGAAATTTTTAAAACCACTATCCGTCTTGGTTCAAAACATGGTGCCGACCTGGTATTCATTGAAACTATGAATGACAG
>JAZRMK010000034.1:0-2640 GCA_045647525.1 Acutalibacteraceae bacterium | reverse complement strand
AACACAGAACACCGTATTTTAGATAAATATAATAAACAGCCAAAAACGCCTGTGACACCGTTATTATCTCTAAATAGCTTATTTTAGCATTTTCCTCCACCCTATATTATATAAAATATTCATTTTGTATAATTGCATAATAAATTTCAACGGGTTCCCTAATAGATGTTATAATAAAAACCACTTGACCCAGAAATCTTGAATCAAGTGGTTTAAAAGTTATAAACTATCTACCTTTTCCTGCCAGAGTTTGCTGACTGCATCACTAGGCATTTTGAAATCACCTCTCGGTGACAACGAAATTGTACCGACCTTAACACCGTCAGGCACGCAGTTACGTTTAAACTGTTGTGTGAAAAACCTTCTATAAAATGATTTCAGCCATTTCTTTATTGTTACATCGTCAAATTCATCACCAAACGCTTTTTTGGCTAAATCATATATCTTTTCAGGTTCGAAGCCGTAACGAACAATATAATACAGAAAGAAATCGTGCAAAACATACGGTCCGACAATATCTTCCGTAACCTGTGCTATATTCCCTTTTGCATCGGGCGGCAACAGTTCAGGACTAATGGGTGTGCCCAATATATCATTAAGAACATCGCTGCAACCGGCAAAATAATCACATTCGACAAGTGATGAAATCACAAAACGAACAAGTGTTTTCGGAATGTCGCAATTAACCGAGTACATACTCATGTGGTCACCGTTATAGGTACACCAGCCAAGCGCTAATTCACTCAAATCGCCCGTACCTACAACAAATCCACCTATTTTACCTGCATAATCCATAAGAACCTGAGTTCTTTCTCTTGCCTGCGCATTTTCGTAGGTAATATCATACGAATCTATGCTATGTTCAATGTCTTTAAAATGCTGGATACAAGCATCTTTGATGCTGATGGTCTTACTTGTAACACCAAGCAATTTCATCAGTTCAAGTGAATTATTGAGCGTTCTGTCGCTTGTTCCAAAACACGGCATAGTAATACCGTGAACGTCAGAAACAGGTCTACCCAGTCTCTTCATGCATTCAACAGCAACAAGCAACGCAAGAGTTGAATCAAGTCCACCCGAGATGCCAACAACAAGCTTTGAATTGGTTACTTCGACCCTCTTTTTAAGTGCTTCAACCTGAATGTTGAAAATATCACTGCAACGGTCGATTCTATCATTTACATCATCCGGGATAAACGGAGTTTTTGATACTTCCATAAGTCTGCCATCGCAAGTGTCGGTTTTGATATCATATATTCCGTATTTTGATATCTCATCAAAACTTCTCATCGACGCAGCGGTTCTAAACATATCATCTCTTGCTCTGTCAGCACGA
Source organism: Acutalibacteraceae bacterium (assembly GCA_045647525.1). Classification (GTDB taxonomy): domain Bacteria; phylum Bacillota; class Clostridia; order Oscillospirales; family Acutalibacteraceae; genus UMGS172. The sequence goes on along the minus strand of JAZRMK010000034.1, from coordinate 1,304 downwards.
ATAGAACCAAGATCAACATCAACTGTCATCATATAGCCGCCATCGATATACTGCTCATTGACCTTCAAAAGTTTACCGTTTTGAGCCACAAGCGAAGTACCTGCAAACACACCGTCTGAAGTAGATTCGGTCCTACCGGCCGAAGTTACGGCACACACACAGCGATTTTTTCTTGAAATCGACTGTGCATACATCTTTACCTTCTCATCAAGTCCTACAAGCTGTTCGAATGCGGTCATATTAAGCACAACTTCGGCGCCTTTAAGTGCAAGTGAATCGACTATTCCACCAGGTGCTATCATATCTTCACCGACTACAACAGAGAATGAGAAACCGTTGTCTATATTGAAAACAGCTTGGCCAAAGACCATCGGGAAATCGCTTAATTCACCTTTAAAAACATCTTTCGGAGTAATGTAATTATCCATATAGATGCTATTTGATTCAAACCAACGCTTATCGCAAAAGATTTTAGGAACAACTCTCTGCACTTCTCCGCCTGCAATAACAACAGCGCAGTCAAAAAGAGAATATCCTATTTTTACAGGAGCGCCAACAACAGCTATAATGTTTTTTCCTACGGTAGACTCAACAATACTTCTCACCGCATCATTAGATGCATTTATCAATGTATCTTGAAGGAACAAATCACCGCAGGTATAACCTGTTACGGAAAGTTCAGGAAAAAGTATAACCGAAGAGCCTTCATTTTCTGCTTTTTCGATACAACTAATGATTTCTTCAGTGTTGTGTTTTACATCAGCGGGAATAACATTAGGCACAGCCGTAGATATTCTGAAATAATGAAACATTTTAACGCCTTCCTTAACACACAAATTACTTAATTTTTATATATAATACCATTTAAGACAAGAAAAGTAAAGTTATTTTAAAAGTTCTGAAAAAAAGACTTGATTTTATAAAACTTATATTGTATAATAGCGAAGTACTAAAAACGCCGGCGTGATGGAATGGCAGACGTGACGGACTCAAAATCCGTTGGTAGCGATACCGTGTGGGTTCAAGTCCCACCACCGGCACCACGATTTAAGCACGCTTCGGCGTGCTTTTTTCATAACTTGTAAAGGATGTGAATGGATGATAAAGCGAGCAAAAAACGATTTTTTGGACGGTCTTATTTCAGGGCTACCTATCGGTTTGGGTTACTTCCCCGTTTCATTCACATTCGGTATAATGGCGGTAGAAGGCGGATTATCACCCATACTGTCAATTTTAATGTCCTTAACCAATCTTACCTCAGCAGGTCAATTTGCGGGAACAAAACTGATATTCTCGGTTTCTTC
>JAZRMK010000033.1:0-28759 GCA_045647525.1 Acutalibacteraceae bacterium | reverse complement strand
TTTTGAAAAAATTTTTAAAATTTATAAAACCAAATCCAGCCTTGAATCCCCTTAATAGATGTAAGGGTCAAATCCCAACAAAAATTTTTAAAAAAAGAGGTAATGTTATGTCTATTCTTTTTGTAATCGCTCCGGTATTTATAGTTGCAGTTTGGGTAATCGTTTTAGTTCGAATCATTAAAGCCGCAATAAGTGGCCGCAGTGAAGGCGTTAAAGCAAATAAAGGTGATTTCGACAGAATGTTTGATATGCAGTCGAATGCTCACGATATGGCGGTTAGGATGCATAATCAGGCACATAGCGACGCAGTCAGAATGCATAACGATGCACATTTTCATGCGGTCCAAACCCATCAGAGCTTTATGGATACATCGATGCACAACATGCACATGATGTGATTTTAGCAGACAGAATAACGGAATCTATCGATATTATAGATTGTCAGTATTAAAAAACCAATTTAACTTTAACGGCAGTATCGTTGATTTTAAGGAAATCAGAGATTTCTTTTATCACCTTTAAACTGCCGTTTTTTGTTGTATAAGATGAATTTATGTGGTAAAATAAAGAAAATCATAAAGGGGATTCTGTTATGAGGAATTTTGTTTTTAATACACCAACCAAAGTGTTTTTTGGAAAAGACACACATAAAAATATCGGAGAAATCGTAAAGCAATACGGTTTCAAGAAAATAATGATGCAGTATGGAAAATCGAGCATCAAGAAAAACGGACTTTACGATGAGATTATGAACTCTCTTAAAGAAAATGAAATCGAAGTGATCGAAATGGGCGCAGTTGAGCCCAACCCAAAGGTCACATTTGTCCGAGAGGCTGTGAAGGTCGCAAAAGAGCAGGGAGTAGAGTTGATACTTGCAGTCGGCGGCGGAAGTGTTATAGATTCGTGCAAAGCAACCGCAATCGGTGCAAAACACGACTGCGGTATCTGGGACATTATGATGGGCAAGGTTGCGCCGCAATCGGCATTGCCCGTCGGTTGCGTTCTGACTATTTCGGCAGCAGGCAGTGAAATGAGCGCATCTGCCGTTATTACAAATTTGGAAGAAAATATGAAAAAAGGTTTGGGTAGCGAACTCAACCGTCCTTTGTTTGCGGTTCTGAATCCCGAACTCACATATACCGTCAGCAAGTACCAGACTGCTTGCGGTATTGTTGATATTATGTCGCACACGATGGAACGGTATTTTACAGTGTGTGAACCTACCGACCTGACCGACCGCATTAGTGAAGGCTTGCTAAAATCAGTTGTTGTGTCCGGCAAAGTCCTGATGGAAAATCCTTATGACTATGATGCACGAGCTAATATGATGTGGGCATCAAGCCTTTCGCACAATGGACTAACTGGTTGCGGCAGGGAAAATGCGTTGTGTGTTCATCAATTAGAACACGCTTTGAGCGGAAAATACGACCACATAGCCCACGGTGCAGGTCTTGCCGTGCTTTTCCCTGCTTGGAGCAGGTATATCTATAAACACAACGTTCCGAGATTTGCGCAGTTTGCACGACGTGTGTTTGATGTCGAGTGCGATAATGATGAATCGGCAGCAGTGCAGGGCATTGAAAGGATGGCTGAATTCTTTGAACTGTTGGGTATGCCGTCAAGACTTTCTGAGTTTGTCGAACAGGTCGATGCCAAAGAATTGGCGAAACTTTGCACTTACAACGGAAAGCGCACCGTAAAAAGTTATATTGAGTTAGGAGAAAGGCAGATAGAGGATATTTTCCTTTCCTGCATTTAAATTTGAAAAGACTTAAAACAAAAAACTATTATATTGGCGCAAAAACACCGCAGACTCTTTTTTGAATCTGCGGTGTTTTTATTTGTTATATACTCTCGATTTTACTGAAATGGCATTCGTAGACCTGCGCTTCGGGGAAGGCACCCATAATGTCGCGGGAAAGGGAAGCCACGATTACATCTTCTGAGTTGAAGTGTCCTGCATCAAAAAGCGAAAGGCCGTTGCTTTGCGCTAAAATAAAGTGACTGTGCTTTACCTCAGCTGTTACAAAAGCGTCAACCCCTTCGTTTAGTGCGTCCTGGGCGAACGAAGAACCCGAACCCGAGCAAACCATAACGGTCTTTATGTCGCGGTTGCCGGCTACGAATTTAACAGTTCCACCGAGCCTCTCTTTTAAGTGCTTGGCGAAGGAATAGGCATCTTCCGGTGGATCTAATTCACCGATACGAAGGCTGAATCCATCACTTGCAGTGACGGTCTTTGCGTCGTAAAGACCTATCGTATCACAGAGCACGTCATTGACACCGCCTTCGGCAACGTCAAGATTTGTATGCATTGAAATTACCGAAATTCCTTTTCTGACAAGCTTGAAAACAAGACAGTCATTCAAAACGGATTTCAACGGATTGAAGATTATAGGATGGTGAGTGACAATAAGATTTGCACCCAAATCTTCTGCTCGGTCGATCACTTCGTCAAAACAGTCGAGTGATACAAGAATGCCGGTTACCTCGTCGTCGGGGTTGCCGACAAGCAGTCCTACATTGTCAAAATCCTCGGCGGTTTCCATAGGGGCTATGCCGTTTAAGAAATCAAGAATTTCTTTTACCTTCATAACTTTCCCTCTCAAAAATTATTTTTTGGAAAATGAATCTTTCAGCGCTACGGTGCGGTTGATCACTATATTTTCGGGTGTCGAATCGGTATCGACACAGAAATAACCCTGACGCATAAACTGATATTTATCACCGGGGAGAGCGTTCTTCATAAACGCCTCGCATTTGCAACCTTTAAGAATTGTCAAAGAATCGGGGTTAAGGTTGTCCTTAAATGAGGAAACACCCTCTTCATCTGACGGGTTTTCGACATTGAAAAGACGGTCATAGAGTCGAATTTCTGCATCGACTGCGGTCCTTGCAGATACCCAGTGTAATGTGCCCTTAACCTTTCTTCCGTCGGGAGCGTCACCACCGCGGGTTGCGGGGTCATAGGTACAGTGAACAACGGTGATGTTGCCGTCCTCATCGCACTCGTGGGAAGCATATTTTATGAAGTATGCTCCTTTAAGTCTGACTTCCTTTTCGGGACAAAGTCTGAAATACTTGGGCGGAGGAACAAGTGCAAAGTCGTCCTGCTCAATGTAGATCTCTCTTGAAAATTCGATAGTTCTGGTGCCCATTTCGGGTTTGTTGGGGTTGATTTCAACCGTGATGTTCTCAACCTGCGATTCAGGGTAATTGTCGATAACTACCTTCAAAGGACGAAGCACGGTCATAGCTCTTTCGGCATTCTGATTCAAGTGGTCGCGAACGCATGATTCAAGCAATGCATAGTCGATTACACTGTAAGCCTTGGAAACACCTATTTTTTCGCAGAAGGTGCGAATGGCTTCGGCAGGGAAACCACGGCGGCGCATACCGCTGATGGTTGCCATTCTCGGATCGTTCCAGCCAGTTACGATGCCGTCTTCAACGAGTTTAAGACACTTTCTCTTACTGGTAAGAGTGTAGTTTACGTTCATACGTGCAAACTCGATTTGACGGGGAGGAGTGGGAATATTTAAAACTTCCAAGAACCAGTTATAAAGAGGTCTGTGGTTCTCAAATTCCAAGGAACAAAGTGAATGAGTAACGCCTTCTCTGGCATCAGACAGAGGGTGTGCGAAGTCGTACATGGGATAAACACACCATTTGTCACCTGTTCTGTGGTGGTGTGCTTTGAGAACTCGATAAATAACGGGATCGCGCATATTGAGGTTGGGAGATGCCATATCGATTTTGGCACGTAGTACCATTGAACCGTTAGGGAATTCACCATCGGTCATACGTTTGAACAGATTCTTTGTTTCCTCTATGGGACGGTCACGATAAGGACTGTTTTTGCCGGGTTCTGTCAAGGTGCCACGCATTTCGCGGATAGTATCGGCGTCCGACTCGTCAACATACGCTAAACCTAAATCGATGAGCTTTAAAGCACAATCGTAGATAAAGTCAAAATAGTCAGAGGCAAAATAGACATTATCCCAGTTGAATCCCAACCAGTTGATATCCTCTTTGATTGCGTCAACGTACTCAACGTCCTCTTTAGTGGGGTTGGTGTCATCAAGGCGAAGGTTGCATTTGCCACCGTATTTTTCGGCAGTGCCAAAGTCAATGCAGATTGCCTTGGCGTGACCGATATGGAGATAGCCGTTAGGCTCGGGCGGAAAACGGGTCTGCACCTTTTGGTAAACGCCTTCGGCTAAATCTTTATCAATAAAATCATGAATGAAGTTAGAAGCCATTACCTCGGTGTTGGCTTCGGGAATTTTGTTGTCTGTCATTGTTTTCTCCTCAAAATCAAACTGTTATTTGGAAAATTCGTTTATAGCGGCATCAATTCTCGCCATTGTTCTGTCAACGCCCAACACCTGCATAATACTGCAAAGGTCGGGAGTGTTGGTTCTGCCGGTTATTGCTACACGAATGATGGTAGAAGCATCTCCGGGGTTGCCGTTATAAGAATCGGGGTTCTGCTTGTATTCCTTTGTGTCGGTCGCAAAGTTTGCGGCAGGGCAGATGCTCTTTATTGCATCGAACCATTGTTGCTTATCGTGTGCAGGGTCATACACCTCTTTGTAAGCGGTGAGGATTTTTACGGCATCCTGCTTATTTATGTGCAAGGGCAGGTCAAAATCGGGAGTGTAAAGTTCATCATAAAAATAGGAGCAGTAACCTTTTGCGTCACTCCACTTAACGATGTCTTTTCGAGGTTTCGGGGTGTCACGGTCGATACTGAAAACATTTTTGGTATACTCAATATCCTTTGAAATCACGTTATAGAACTCGGTGTCGAATTCCTTTGCCCAACCGAGCAGGAAATCAACAACAGTTTCGGAGTTCATACGGCTGATGACGGTTTTGGAAACGTCGTTTAGCTTGTCCGTATCAAACAACGCACCCGATACGCTCATCTTCTTTGTGTTGAACTTGAACTTTTTATAATCCTCGGTGGAATTAGCTCTTCTCCAATCCTCGAAATCGCTGGCCGCAATGGTCATCAGATATTCGATAACACTGCTTGTGGGATAGCCCTCTTCGGCGAAGAAATGTACTGCTGCCTCAGGGTCTTTACGTTTGGAGATTTTTCGTTTTGTGCCGTTGTCCAGCTTCATTATGGGTGAAACGTGAACATATTTAGGTGCTTTAAAGCCGAGCAAACGGAACAACTGCAAATGTTTGGGAGTAGAAGAGATCCACTCATCACCGCGAATAACATGGGTAGTGCCCATCAGATGATCGTCAACCGCGTGAGCAAAATGATAGGTTGGAATTCCGTCCGATTTCAAAATTACGAAATCCTCGTCATTCTCGGGCATTTCGATCTTACCCTTGATACCGTCCTCGAAAACAACTCTGTTTTCTTCATTTCCAGGCGAACGCAAACGCACAACAAAGGGTTTGCCCTCGTCGATCAAAGCCTTGGCTTCATCAAAGGTGATGTTGCGATGCTTTGCCCATTCACCGTGGTAACCGGTGCGCACCTTCAAAGCCTCTTGCTGTTGGCGGACATTTGCCAAATCCTCCTCGGTGCAAAAACAAGGGTAAGCAAGACCTTGCTCTATCAAATATTTGGCATAGGTCTGATATATTTCGGCACGTTTTGATTGCTGGTAAGGACCGAAGTCTCCACTTTCAACCGTGGGTTCGACAAAGCCTTCATCAATGCTGATGCCGAAGCGTTTAAGACCTGTAATAATATCAGCAATGCCGCCTTCGACTTCTCTTTTCTTGTCGGTATCTTCAATTCGGGTGAAGAAGATGCCACCGGTAGAATCGGCAACAAGGCGGTTGATAAGCGAAACGAAAAGTGTTCCCAAATGCAGATATCCTGTGGGACTGGGGGCAACACGGGTTACCCTTGCGCCCTCAGGTAAATTTCGCTTGCCGTATTTGGATTCATAAAAATCAGGAGTCTTGTTTATATCGGGCAGAAGCAGGTCTGCCATTTTTTTGTTGAGTTCCATAAATTGACCTCTTTCAAGAAAATATATATTATATATCTATATACATCATATATTATCGCAGATTTCCCATATAATTACAACAGTTTTCTTTGGAAAATATAATATATTTTTGTTGTTTTTTAACCGCTTGTATGCTATACTCGTAGTGTGGAGATGCCATATTGCATTTTACTGCATTCAAGGAATTTAATTTAAAGAGGAAAATTATGAAAAAGATTTTTTGCTTTTTACTTTCGATTATGATGATTTTATCTTTTGCCGCTTGCGGTGACGATAAAAATACCGCCTCGGGTTCGGGCTCTGACAAGGTTGACGAGAACACCGTTGCTATTGTTAATAAGGCTTTCGCTGAAACTGATAAGGCATTGAAAGCCGCAAAAGCATTGGGGTACGAAATGAACATAGTAATGGATGTTACTATGGACGGCAAAACCACCTCGACCCGTAGCGGTAATAAACTTACTTTTATTAAAGGCGATACATTGAAAACGGCATACACTATGGTGCTTAAAAATGATGCCGTAGATGTGGAAATGTTTATGTATAGCGACGGAAGCAACACCTACGGTGCAACCGATGGAATCACCTACAAGTTGGTTCCGACCGCCGATGAGAACGAGGTGCAGTTGTATTTAAACAAACTGCCCGAATTGGTTGATTTTTATGACGCTACAAAGATAGCGCCTATTGATACAAGGATCGTTAACACCAGCAACGGAGGATACGGCTTTGTTCTTCAATATCCCGTAAACGAACTGCCGGATGATTTTAATGTGATTTTTGGCGAGAACTTGGATGTTTTTGAAAACGCCAAGGGACAAAGCATTAAGGTTAGCGGAATTATTGACGATAAGAGCAGACTCCAAAGTCAGACTGTCACATACGTTTTCACGTATGAATATGATTCTGATATAACTGCCGATGTTGATCCTGATAATTCCGAGGCGGTTTCTACGACTACTGAAAAGAAAACCGCTACGGTTGAACTTTCATTACAGTTGGCATTCAACTATGGTGTGACCAAGGTAGATATGCCCGATGAAATAGTTGTCCCGAAAGTTGATCCCGATGCAGAAAGTGCAGAAAAATTGAAAGAAATTTCTCTTACCGATTTCCAGCTTTTAGCTGCAACCGGTTCGAGTGATTCTGACTCGGACGACGAATAATAACTTTGATTTAAAGCCGTAAAGCCTTTTGACTTTACGGCTTGTATGATGTGATATCAGGAGGTCTTAAAATGGCAGAAGAAAGAAAATGTAATGACACAAGCTGCACTGGGGATTGCAGTAGTTGTTCCAGTGCGAAGGAACACAAACCGCAGGATATGAAAGAACAACTCAACAAATTCAGTAGTGTAAAACACGTTATAGGCGTTGTGAGTGGAAAAGGCGGAGTCGGCAAGTCGATGGTTACTGCAATGCTTGCTGTTCTTATGAATCGCAAAGGTTATAAGGTTGGAATTCTGGATGCAGATATCACAGGTCCTTCAATTCCTAAGATGTTCGGCATCAATTCCAGAGCAAAAATGAACGATAAGGGAATTTTGCCCGAGGAAACAGCTAACGGTATCAAGATTATGTCCTGCAATCTTTTGCTTGATAGTCCCGATGCTCCTGTTGTTTGGCGTGGCCCTGTTTTAGCAGGTGCTGTCAAGCAATTTTGGACCGACGTTTATTGGGGCGAAGTGGATTATATGTTTGTTGATATGCCTCCCGGCACAGGCGATGTTCCGCTCACTGTATACCAGGCTTTGCCGATTGACGGAACGGTTATCATTACCACTCCGCAAGACTTGGTTTCACTGATAGTTAAAAAAGCATATAATATGGCGAATTTAATGAATATCCCCGTACTCGGTATGGTAGAGAATATGAGCTATGTAAAGTGCCCCGATTGCGGTAAAGCTATCAATGTTTTTGGCGAAAGCAAGTTCTCAGAGCTTTGTTCCGAAATGCAAATTATGCCACTGGGTAAAATGCCTATTGATCAAACACTTACCGAACTTTGCAATCAAGGTGAATTTGAAAGATTCGCTGTGGATTATCTTGAAAGCGCCGCAGAAATGATTGAAACTGCGATGAAATAAGGGTTTTTAAACAAAAAGCACCACAAAACAGCAACTGTTTTAGTGGTGCTTTTTCACATTTACTAACCACAAGATGTAGTATTTAAACAAAAAATAAAATACAAAATGTGCAATTTGACAGTTGACAATTTCATACGTCTTTGATACAATGGTAGGGCACAAGAGAAATTACGGAGGTATTGAAATGAAAATTATTAAGCGCAACGGCTCCGAGGCTGTTTTTGAGCCTATCAAAATAGAAAACGCTATCGCAAAGGCAAACCTTGCAACCGAAGGTAAGCCTGAACTTATCCCTGAACAGATTCATGCAATCGCCGCTATTATCGAACATTATTGCGATAATATCGGACGAGCCCTTTCGGTTGAAGAAATTCAGGAATTGGTCGAAACCCAGCTTATGAAGCACGGTGCGTATGAAACAGCTAAGCGTTATATTCGTTACCGTTACACTCGTAATATGGTACGTGCCTCCAACACTACTGACGATAAGATTTTGTCGCTTATCGAGTGCAATAACGAGGAAGCAAAGCAGGAAAACTCCAATAAGAATCCGTCGGTCAACAGCGTTCAGCGTGACTATATGGCAGGCGAAGTGAGCCGCGATATTACCGAACGTATATTGCTTCCTGAAGAGATTGTAAAAGCTCACAAAGAAGGCATTATTCACTTCCACGACAGTGACTATTATGCACAGCACATGCATAACTGCGACCTTGTTAATTTAGAGGATATGTTGCAGAACGGCACTGTTATCAGCGGAACTATGATAGAGAAACCTCACAGTTTTTCTACTGCATGCAATATCTCAACGCAAATTATTGCCCAGGTTGCATCTAACCAGTACGGCGGCCAGAGCATAAGCCTTACTCATTTAGCGCCTTTTGTTCAGATCTCTCGTGAAAAAATAAGAAGAGAGGTTTTGGAAGAAAACTCTATTTCCGGCGTTCAAATGAGTGATGAGACTATTTCCGAAATCGTTGAAAAACGTCTTCGCAGTGAGATAAATAAGGGTGTTCAGACCTTGCAGTATCAGGTCGTAACATTGCTTACAACTAACGGACAAGCACCGTTTATTACTGTGTTTATGTATCTTGGTGAGGCCCGCAACGAGCAGGAAAAGAAAGATTTGGCGCTTATTATTGAGGAAACACTTAATCAGCGTTTGCGTGGCGTAAAAAATGAGTCGGGAGTCTATGTGACACCTGCATTCCCGAAACTTATTTACGTTCTTGAAGATGATAATATAACCGAAAATTCTCCCTACTATTATCTTACAAAACTTGCAGCAAAATGTACTGCAAAGCGTATGGTACCCGACTATATTTCGGAGAAGATGATGCTTAAATTAAAGGTTGACCAAAACGGTAACGGCAACTGCTACACCTGCATGGGATGCCGCAGCTTCCTTACTCCTTGGGTTGACGAAAACGGTAAGCCGAAGTATTACGGAAGATTTAATCAAGGCGTTGTAACCTTGAACCTTGTTGATGTTGCTTGCACTGCTTGCCGCGATGGACAGGACGAAGAAAAATTCTGGAAGATACTTGACGAGAGACTTGAACTTTGCCACAAAGCATTACAATGCCGTCATGAGCGCCTTGAAGGCACTCTTTCTGATGCCGCACCTATTCTTTGGCAGTACGGCGCTTTGGCAAGACTTGAAAAGGGTGAGCCTATCGACAAGCTTCTCCACGGCGGTTATTCTACCATTTCGTTGGGATACGCAGGTCTTTGGGAGTGCGTATATGCCGTAACGGGCAGAAAACTTACCGACCCCGAGGGTGAGGAATTCGGCCTTAAAGTTATGCAGAAACTCAACGATGCCTGCCTTAAATGGAAGGATGCTGAGAATATCCATTATTCTCTTTACGGAACTCCGCTTGAATCTACCACCTACAAGTTCGCGAAGTGTTTGCAGAAACGTTTTGGTATAATTAAGGGTGTAACCGACAAGAATTACATCACTAACTCTTACCACGTTCACGTAACCGAAGAAATTGATGCTTTTGCGAAGTTGTCGCTTGAATCCAAATTCCAGGCATTGTCACCGGGTGGTGCAATTTCCTACGTCGAAGTTCCTAATATGCAGGATAACATCGAGGCTGTTCTTGATGTAATGAGATTTATTTATGATAACATTATGTATGCGGAGCTCAATACCAAGAGCGACTACTGTCAGGAATGCGGATATAACGGTGAAATCGTTATTGAAAATGAGGACGGAAAGCTTGTTTGGGTATGTCCTAAGTGTGGCAACCGCGATCAGAACAAGATGAACGTAGCCCGACGCACCTGCGGATATATCGGCACACAGTATTGGAACCAGGGAAGAACCCAGGAAATAAAAGAAAGAGTTTTACACCTTTAATTAAAAGAATTATGCCGTCCTTTTTGGGCGGCATAATGAGTTTTGGAGTTTTTATGAATTTTGCGAAAATAAATAAGTGTGATATTGCAAACGGAATCGGCATCAGAGTGACTTTGTTTGTGTCGGGTTGTACCCACGCGTGTCCCGGTTGCTTCAACAAAGAGGCTTGGGATTTTTCGTACGGTCAATCCTTTACTGAAGAAACCGAAAAGGAAATATTAGAATATCTTGCACCTGATTATATTGCCGGGTTGACCTTACTCGGCGGTGAACCGATGGAGCCGCAAAATCAGAGAGCGCTATTGCCGTTTTTGAAGAAAATGAAGAAAATGTATCCTCAAAAAACAGTTTGGTGTTTTTCGGGATATACTTTGGAAGAGTTACAGGGAGAGTCAAGAGCAAATTGTGAGGCAACAGAAGAAATGTTGAACCTCATTGATGTGCTTGTTGACGGCGAGTTCAAAGAGGAATTAAAAGATATATCGCTAAGATTTAAAGGCTCGGAAAACCAGCGGTTGATAGACCTTAGAAAGACCTTTGAAACAGGCGAAATTGTTATTTGGAATGAAAAAGAATGACGATTTTGGTTGACATAATGTATAAACTGTGATAAATTATAGGCGGAACAGAAATGTTCCGCCCTCAATTTAGGCAAAACCCATTAAGGTTTGCAAATATATGAACTGTACCTTTAAAGGACAGTATCGGAGGTAATTTAATATGAAAAGTAAAAACGCAGTGAAAAATGTAGCAGTGCTGGGTGTTTTTGCAGCGGTGATCGTCGTGTTGCAACTGCTTAGTTACTCGGTCAAGGTTGGTCCTTTTAACCTTTCTTTTGTACTTGTTCCCATTGTGCTTGGAGCAGTACTTTACGGACCGAAAACAGGTGCCTTGCTGGGCGCAATCTTTGGTGTTGCTGTGGTAGTCTGCTGTTTCACCGGTCTTGACGTGGGCGGCTATATTCTTATTACAGCGAATCCGTGGTTGACATCGCTCATTTGTATTGTTAAGGGCGCACTCGCAGGTCTTTCGGCAGGCTTAGTTGCGCATAGCCCTTTAAGGAAGAGCAAGCCCTATTTGGCGGCTGTACTGGCAGCAGCAATAGCTCCCGTTGTCAACACTACTGTATTTTGCGCAGCAACGTTATTGTTTTTTAAGGATATACTTGTTTCCTGGGCAGGTGGCACAGACTTGATGGTCTACGTCATCACAGGGCTCATAGGAATCAATTTTATTATTGAGTTTGCTGTAAACTGTATCTTTGCACCGGCATTGTTCAGAGTCAGCAAAGCGATTAAGAAAATTTAAAATAGAAAACCGACAAGATTTAATCTTGTCGGTTTTTTGTTTTTATAATTACTATTGGTTCTTACTATAAATTATTCTCAACCCGTCTAAAAGCAGGTTGTCATCAAGGGAAATTTCGTGGTTACAGTGGCTTACAACCTCGGGGGCTAATCCACCCGTAGCAACGACGGTTGCGGTTTGGCCAAGTTCTTTCTCAATTCGCTCGATCATACCATCGATCATTGATGCGGCACCGATGATAAGTCCCGAAGTCATACTATCAGCAGTGTTAGTGCCGATTACGTTTTTAGGAGCCTTTATGTTTACCATCGGCAACTGCGCGGTTCGAGATGCCAAAGCTTCCAAAGTCAGTTTAATGCCTGCGGCAATAGCACCGCCCAAAAACTCACCGTTTTTACCGATTACACTAATGGTCGTAGCAGTTCCTAAGTCTATTACGATAGCGGGGTAGGAGTATTTTGAAATGGCACCTACTGCGCCGGCTGCAAGGTCGGCACCGAGCTGAGCAGGGTTATCGATCTTGATATTAAGACCTGTTTTGACACCGGGGCCAAGCACTAATGGAGCGATGGAGAAAAGCTTCTGTATGGCTCTTTCAACTGCGGCACAAACGGTAGGAACAACCGAACAAATTGCTGCGGCAGATACATCGTTTTTGGAAATATTATAAAGACTTAAAATGTCCTTTATTTCAATAGCGTATTGGTCGGCAGTGCGCTGGTGGTCGGTAGCGAGGCGTGCTGTGAACATCAAAGCATCGTTTTCAAAACCACCGAGAGTGATATTTGTGTTGCCGATATCAATACAAATAAGCATTATGCCACACCTCTTTCAAAAGCAAAAAAGTATATAAACAGTATTATGCCCAAAGCGATTCGGTAGTATCCGAAGGGCTTGAAATCGCGTTTTTTAACGTATCCTACAAGGAACTTTATAGCAAAAACCGATACAACAAATGCAACGACAAGGCCAACAACTAAAATAATAATTTCGTCATTTGTTAACATCAAGGCTTCTCCGTCAAGAACATCTTTGCCGAATTTTGCGCATTTTAAAAGGCTGGCACCAAACATAACGGGAATTGCCAGGAAGAACGAGAACTCAGCGGCAACCGTTCTTGAACAGCCGAGCAGCATAGCGCTTAAAATTGTAACACCCGAACGTGATGTGCCGGGGATAAGTGCCAACAACTGAAACGCGCCGATAAGTAATGCGGTCTTGTATGAAAGGGAAGATATGCTGTTGATCTTCGGCTCTTGACGCTTTGCGGATTCCAGCACAATAAAAGCAATACCGTATACAATAAGAGTAATAGCAACGGTTATAAAGTTGTAGAAATATTTATCAAGAGTGTCATCAAACGGCAGGCCGATAACGGCTGCGGGCAAGCAGGCGATAATTACCTTTAACCACATCTCCCAAGTGTCTCGTTTGGCAATTTTATCCTTAGAACGAGAGAATGGATTGAGTTTTTTGAAGAACATTACAATGACTGCCAGAATGGCACCTAATTGTATAACAACCCTGAACATCTCAAAAAATGAGGCGTTGTTTTTTACTGCGTCCTTCCAAAAGAGGTCCTCGAACAGAATGAGGTGACCGGTACTGCTTATGGGCAACCATTCGGTAATGCCTTCAATTATTCCGTAAATTACGGCCTTGATTATATCGATTATCAAAAGAGTCACACACCTTTCTTTCCATATTTTAATATATACTATTACATTTGTCAAAGGTTTTAAAACCTTATAGGAAGAATTAAAAGAAAAAGTAACAAACAAGAAGCTCTTGAATACAATGTTATAGAAGTTAAGATAAGTCGAGCTACATAGTTTTCTCGATGTTTTAACTAATTTCAATTTGGAGGATTCTATATGGCAGAAATTAGGCAAAACTGCCCGACAAACTCATCGTCCTTTAAAGAAGCGGTGTGCATCGATGCGGGCAGAGTTTACGATTCGTGCTGCGACCGTGACTGCATAGCGGATATGAAGTGTTATTTTTCAAAACACGACCAGCAGTTAATAGACTGCGCTATCAGTGTGCGCATTCGTTCCGCAAAGGTTATTGATGTCGACGTCAGCGTCGAGCAGGTCACATTTAACCGCGGATTCTATTCCTGCGATCTGAGTTTTGTGTTTATGGTTGATGTAGATGTAGTATCTGCTCCCGGAAATTGCCCCGATACAGTTCATGGTTTGTGCTTCTATAATAAGAAGGCAATTCTTTACGGAAGTGAGGGAAATGTTAAGACGTTTACCAGTGCCGCAGGCTGCGATAAAAAGAGCAAACACAAAGAGGGTAACAACGGTCCCAAATGCGTTGTCCAGTGTGTTGACCCCGTTGCACTTTCGGCAAGAATTAGCTCCAACGGCGGCTTCTGTGACCTTCCGAGTGTAATTCCTACCTGTGCATCGGATGCTTTGGGCGGAGAAATTGAAACTTCGCAGAGCAGACAAAGTGTGCTTGTGACCTTAGGATTGTTCACCGTGATTCAGCTTATCAGAAATGTGCAGATGCTTGTACCTGTGTACGACTTCTGCATCCCCGAAAAACAGTGTAACGACACGACCGACAGCCCTTGCGATGTATTCCGCAAAATCAAATTCCCCACCGAAGACTTTTTCCCGCCCAGACCTTGTGATGTAAGAGGCGGTTGCGGATGCGAATCGGACTGCGAATGTGAAGGCGGGGAAGAATAACAGAATTGGACACCACCTGAAAGATGGTGTCCTTCTTTTTTTGAAAAGAACTATGTTATGTAAACCACGCATATTTTTCGACAAATGATTGACAAATATATGACAATATAGTATTATAAATACAACGTATTTTGGCAAAAGTTTGTTATATTTTTAACAAATCAACGAATGCATAAACTGCGTTTAACAGAATATTATTTTTCGTAAAACGAAATTTAAGAAAAGGTGATTTTAAATGTACGATCGTATTTACAACTTCTCAGCAGGCCCGTCTATGCTGCCGTTGGCAGTTCTCGAAAAATCGAGAGATGATTTGATGAACTATCAGGGTTCCGGTATGAGTGTTATGGAGATGAGCCATCGTTCCAAGGTTTATGATGTTATTATCAAAGAGGCTGAGGCTTTGCTCCGTGAAGTTATGGAGATTCCTGACAACTATAAGGTTCTTTTCTTGCAGGGCGGTGCTTCTATGCAGTTTGCCTCTGTTCCGATGAACCTTCTCAAAACCGGCGTAGCTGACTATATAGTAACCGGTCAGTTTTCCGGCAAGGCTTATAAGGAAGCTTTGAAGTATAGCGACAAGATCAATCTTGCTGCTACTACTAAGGACGAGAACTTCACACGAATTCCCCGTCAGGAAGAGTTGAAGCTTACTCCCAACGCAGATTATGTTCATATTTGCTTTAACAACACTATTTTCGGCACTAAATGGGACTACATTCCCGATACCGGTGATGTTCCGCTTGTTGCTGATATGAGCTCCTGCATCTTGTCAGAGCCTGTTGATGTTTCCAAGTTCGGTCTTATCTATGCAGGTGCACAGAAGAACGTTGCTCCCGCAGGTCTTACTATCGTTATCGTTCGCGAAGACCTTATGCGTGACGACCTTCCCAAATTTGTTCCCACTGTTTGTAGCTATAAAGTAATGGCAGAGAATGAGTCTATGTATAATACTCCTCCTTGCTGGCCTATCTACATGTGCAAACTCGTTCTTGAATGGATCAAGGAAATCGGCGGCCTTACCGCAATGAAGGCTATGAACGAGAAAAAGGCAAAGTTGCTTTACGACTATCTTGAAACAAGCAAGCTCTTCAAGAATCCTGTTAAGCCCTATTGCCGTTCTATGATGAACGTTACCTTCCGCGCTGAAGACGATGAAATCAACGCAAAGTTCGTTAAGGAGTCGGGCGCTAACGGTATGTCCAATCTTAAAGGTCACCGTTCTGTTGGCGGTATGCGCGCTTCTATCTATAATGCAATGCCTTACGAAGGTGTTGAAAAGTTGGTCGACTTCCTCAAAAAGTTTGAAGCGGAAAACCTTTAATTTTTAGATTTTGAAAGCCGCAAGGAAAATCCTTGCGGCTTTTATATTAAAAGTTTTAATTCTGCGTTTTTAGGAGATACTAAATATTGCAAATTTTAAGGAGAGAAAGATATGTTTTTACTTTTTGGCAATCCATGGTTAATGGGCGCTTTAATAGGTTGCATTTTGCTTTCGTTGTATGCCAGCAGCAAGGTTCGCAGCACATACGCAAAGTTCGATAAAGTTTCTAATCGTTCGGGTGTTTCGGGTTACGAAACGGCTAAAAGGTTGTTGTCGTTAAACGGGGTCGATGACATATCTATCGGCAGTGTACGCGGTCAACTGACCGACCACTATCATCCGTTGAAAAAGGTTGTCAATCTTTCGGAAAGCACATATTACAGTACATCGGTAGCGTCAGTTGCTGTTGCAGCACACGAAATTGGCCACGTTATGCAGAAAAAGTCGGGATATCTGCTTTATAATCTGCGTTCGGTGTTGGTCCCCATTACTAATTTCGGCTCGTATCTTGCCTTTCCTTTGGTATTGGTAGGAATTCTTTTGGATGCATCTGCCACAGCTGCGGGAAATTCGGATTTAGGCTTCAACATCGCACTGATAGGCGTTCTGTTGTACGGGGCATCATTCCTGTTCACGCTCGTCACCCTGCCTGTTGAACTTAATGCCAGCCGTAGAGCAGGACAGATGCTTGTGTCCTCGGGAATTTTGCGTGAAGATGAAATACCCGGTGCCAAAAAAGTGTTATCAGCGGCGGCATTGACCTATCTTGCGGCTACGTTAACTTCACTCGTATATTTTTTGAGATTTCTTCTCTATGTTATGGCAATATTTGGAAACAGAAGGAGATAGAGAAAAATCTACTGACGAGCACGAAGAACGGTTGAAACAACTACCGACTTTAAGGCAATAGTGACAAAATATAACCCCCGCATTCCAAACGGAATGCGGGGGTTTATTGCAGTTACTTGCCAAGGATTTCTTTATAGAGTTTTATATATTCGTTGGCAGATTTGCCCCAGCTGTTATCACATCGCATTGCACGGTCAACCAGAATGTTCCAACCCTCACGGTTGCGATAACCCATAATTGCACGCTGAACGGCATAAGCCATATCGTGTGCGTTATAGTCTTTGAAGGTAAATCCGTTGCCTAAGTTGTCACCGCTGTCTTGAACGGTATCTTTAAGACCGCCGGTTTCGCGGATTATCGGGATAGTACCGTAGCGAAGTGCTATCATCTGTGCCAGACCGCAGGGCTCACTCTTGGACGGCATAAGGAAGATATCTGCACCTGCATAAATTTTGTGTGCCAATGCAGGAATAAAACCAAGTTTGAGTCCGATCTTATCGGGATATTTTCCTGCCATTGAATGGAAGAAGGTTTCAAACTCCCAGTCACCGCTGCCTAAAATAACAAATTGTACGTCATTTTGGAGCATATCCTCAAATACGTGTTTTACAAGGTCGAATCCTTTGTGAGTAACAAGTCGTGAAACGATACCGATTACGGGAACATCATCGCGAACGGGAAGTCCCATCTCTTTTTGTAATTCAGCCTTGTTTTTAGCCTTGCCCGATTTATCGTCAGCCGAGAAGTTTTCCCAGATGAGCTTATCGGTTTCGGGATCATAAACATCAGTGTCAATACCGTTTACGATGCCGCTTAGTTTGAATGCACGGTCGCGGATGATTCCGTCAAGCCCGTGAGCAAACCAAGGTTCTTTAATTTCTTCGGAGTAGGTGGGGCTAACAGTGGTGATGCGGTCGGCACATTCGATACCGCCCTTCATCAAGTTAACACCGCCGTCATATTCTACGAGGTGAGAGGTGTCAGCGGGCAGACCCAAAACGTCTTTTATAAGTTCGTCACCGTATTTTCCCTGGTACTGAATGTTGTGAATAGTGAATACGGTTTTTATATTTTTATATCTGTCCACATTTCTGTAAAGTGTGTCGAGGAAGACGGGAACTAATGCTGTCTGCCAGTCGTTGCAGTGAATGATATCGGGAGTGAAATCGATATACTGCAACATTTCAATTACAGCTCTTGAAAAGAAGGCAAAGCGTTCTGCGTCATCATAATATCCGTATAAGCCTTCGCGCTTAAAGTAGTATTGATTATCAAGGAGATAATATATTACGCCGCCGTGCTTAGCTTCAAAAATACCACAATATTGTCTGCGCCATGAAACAGGAACAGTGATGCTTGTGACAAAGCGCATATTTGCACGCATTTCATCGCTCACACACTCATAAAGAGGCATTACAACGCGAGCACCGATGAGTCTTTTGCGGAGTGCTTTGGGTAAAGCTCCGGCAACGTCGGCCAAACCGCCTGACATGGCAAACGGATAGGCTTCACTTGTTGCATATAAAACTTTCATTTTAAAAGATTTCCTTTCGAGTTATACTTCTGCGTTCTTTCTTACATAGATAGGATAAACAGCAGTGCCTTTAAGGGTTTTGCCGTTTCCGACATTGACTCTTTTGTCAAGTGTGGTGTATTCAACCGTTGCGCCTTCGCCTATAACACTATCCTGCATAATGATAGCGTTTTCGACAACTGCACCTGCTTTAACCTTTACACCTCTGAAAAGAACCGAGTTCTTAACAGTGCCGTCAATAACGCAACCGTCAGCAATAAGACTGTTGGCAACATCACTGTCAAGACCGTATATAGTAGGCATATCGTCACGTGTTTTTGTAAAAACGGGACGCTCTTTTGTAAACAACTGACGTCTGATTTCAGGACTTGAAAGAATCTCATTAGTGATTTTAACATAAGATTCCGGTCCGTCCATAACTGCGGCGTACTCTTTTACTTCATATCCTCTGATATCAAGGTTTGCTGCGTTTGGTTGGAAGATATCGCGAGCAAGACTTGTAAGGTTGTGCTCATATCCGTAATTTACGATAGAAATCAATGTCTCGCGTGAGAGAATCGTTACATCAAGGCTATATTTACAATTCTTTGAATCGCCGTTAGCAAAAGAAATATCGGTGATTTTATCGCCGTCGAGCTCAAACGACATTACATCGTGTTGGTTTAAAGGCATTGTGCCGGTTTTGTAAGCGATTGTTACATCGGCACCGCTTTTAATATGCTGTTTGACCATACCTTTAAGGTCGAAATTAGTGATAACGTCACAGTCGCAGAGAATAACATATTTTTCAGTTGAGGCTTTAAGAAAACTCATAGCACCAAACAGACCGTCGACGTGGCCTTTGTAAACTGTGGCGGCATTGTTCGAATATGGGGGAAGGAAGAATAAACCGCCGTTTTTACGGTCAAGATCCCAAGACTTACCTGTGCCTATGTGGTCCATCAAGGACTGATAGTTTGACTTCGTGACTATACCTACTTTGGAAACGCCTGCGTTTACAAGGGTGGAAAGAGAAAAGTCAACAAGGCGAAAACGTCCGCAGAACGGGATGGAACCCATTGAACGAGCAGCAGTCATTTCGCCCATTAAATCGTCATGAACGTTCGGGAAAATGATTCCTAAAAGATTATTGTTTCTCATTTTGTTTCGTCCTCCAAATCTTCCTTAATCATTCCACCGGCTTTGACAACAGCGTTTTTGCCAATTTTGAGGTCAGCACCTACAACGGCAACACCCCATTGGTCGTGGTCGTCACAATCCTCCGGTTTTTCACCGATTTTTGCACCTTCGGAAACGATAACGTTTTCGGCTATAATAGCGTACTGGACCGAGGCGCCTTTTTTAATGACTGCACCGGGCATAATAAGCGAAGAATTGACCGTAGCACCCTCTTCAACAGTTACATTGTCGAAAAGAATGGAAAATTCAACATTTCCGTAGATTTCGCAACCCTCGGTAATCATAGAATTCTGCACAGATGCAGTATTTGCTATATACTGGGGAGGAGAAGACGGGGTTCTTGAATAGATTCTCCAATTAGGATCGGACAGATCGAGCTTGATCTTGGGATCCAAAAGGTCTAGATTGGCTTCCCAGAGGGAGTCGATCGTGCCAACGTCTTTCCAGTAATCTGCAAAACGGTAAACTACCAATTTCTGTCCGTCATTAAGCATATTAGGAATGATATTTTTGCCGAAGTCGTTAGAAGAGTTGGGGTCTGCCTCATCCTCTACCAAGTATTTTTCGAGCTTATCCCAAGAGAAGACATAGATACCCATTGAAGCCAAGTTGCTCTTCGGGTTCTTAGGTTTCTCTTCAAACTCGTAAATATTTCCGTTTTCATCAGCGTTCATAATACCAAATCGTGAAGCCTCTTCGAAAGGAACCTCAATAACAGCAATAGTACAATCGGCGTTGGTTGCTTTATGCTGCTCTATCATAAGGCTGTAATCCATTTTGTAAATGTGGTCACCGGAAAGGATAACAACATACTCAGGATTATAACGCTTTATAAACGGAATGTTCTGGTAAATTGCGTTTGCAGTGCCTTTGTACCAGTCGCCGCCCGCACTCTTTTGATAAGGGGGCAATATATGGACGCCACCGTCAGAACGGTCAAGATCCCATGGCTTGCCTGAACCGATGTAATCGTTCAGTTCAAGAGGCTGATACTGTGTAAGCACACCGACGGTATCAATGCCCGAGTTGGTACAGTTTGAAAGAGGGAAGTCAATAATACGGTACTTTCCTCCGTAAGGTACCGCGGGCTTGGCAATGTTTTGGGTCAGTACATACAAACGGCTGCCCTGTCCGCCTGCCAATAGCATTGCAACACACTCAGTTTTTTTCACTTGCTATCACTCCTATATTTTTCCCGAAAGGGTTTTACAGAATATTTAAAAGGCTTTATTTAAGCCAACCTTCCTAAATCACGCTTATTTTTAGTTTATGTTTTTCCGTGGACAAATAAAACCTGTCCTACAAAAGAATTAAATATAATTTCTGTATGGCAAAACACCGACATTTCTAATCTGTCGGAAAAATAATGTAGATTCATAAGGCATAATAAGCCCAATAATATCTTCTTACACTTATTTTAACAGTTATTTTCTGGAATTTCAATAGAAAATTTAGTATAATTCAATTTATTTCGGCAATAATTTGGGATAATATTTGAGCAATATAAACAAAAAACCACGTAGCTTTGTGCAAAAGAAACTAAGAACGAGAAAAAAATTACCAAAATACATTTTTTACGTTTTATGCGACGAAGTGTTGTTTTAGGGGAGTGATGCAAAATTGTTGCTTGTAAATATTGTTTTTTAGTGGTAAAATTGCAGTATAAATGAATAGTTTTAAGTTGATGTCATTATACGAGGTGTAAAATGAACGATTTTGAACTTAAAATATTGTTGTGGATACAAGAAGTGCTCCAATGTGCGTTTTTGGATTTTCTGTTCCCTTTACTTACGCGTCTTGGTGACGGCGGAGTTTTTTGGATAATTGTCGCGCTTGTTATGATCTGTACCCCAAAGTACCGTAAATTAGGTGCAACGATAGGTCTTGCACTGCTTTTAGGCTTTATCATAGGAAATCTGACAATAAAACCCATGGTTGCAAGGATAAGGCCGTATGATTTATTATTTGAAACCTATGGCATTACATTTGATTTATTGGTGGAAAGATTAAGCGATTTTTCTTTCCCCTCAGGGCATACACTTTGTTGTTTTGAGGCAGCGACTGTCATATTTATAGATAAAAGAAAATTCAGGTGTGCTGCTGTTTCGGTAGCGGTGGCTGTAGCACTGTCAAGATTATATCTGTTTGTGCATTATCCGACTGACGTACTATTCGGTGCAGTACTCGGTATAGTTATTGCATTTATGGCTCGTTTTATTGTTGATAAGTCAATCAAGATATACAAAAATCGTAAATCATAGATTCAGTTTTCAGGGGTGAAAAGGGCATTGAAAAAAACACTTTTAATTGTTAATCCCGTTGCAGGAAAAATGAAGGCAAAATCAACGCTTTTAGAGGTCATTGAGGAACTTCAAAAAGGTGACATGGAAGTAACTGTTAAGGTCACGAAGCAACGAGGCGATGCTATTGAAATTGCAAAAACCGCAAAGGAAAAAGGTTACGACTTAGTTGCTTGCTTTGGCGGTGACGGTACCTTAAACGAGACTATAAGCGGTTTGCTTTTGTCGGGGGCTATGTTGCCGTTGGGATACATTCCGGCAGGCAGTACAAACGACTTTGCTGTCAGTTTAAAACTCCCCAATGTGCCGAAAAAGGCGGCAGAGGCAATAGTTAAAGGTAATGTTGCGCAAATAGATATAGGTTGTTTTGACGCCCGTCGGTATTTTACCTATATTGCTGCATTCGGTGCATTCACTGCCGCATCTTATAATGTGTCTCAGGATGTTAAGAATGTATGGGGTCATTTGGCTTATATTTTGGGTGGAGTAAAGGAATTGGGAAATCTCCGTAAATATCACGTTAAGTTGGAATGTGATGATAGAACTATTGAAGATGATTTCATCTTTGTTTCGGTTTCAAACTCAACCTCAGTTGCGGGAATCGTCAAATTGAAATCCGAACTTGTCGATATTAGCGACGGCGTTTTTGAAGTCGGTCTTGTCCGAATGCCTAAAACCATTATCGAACTTAATAAAATCATTTCGGCAATTACAACTTCAAATTTTGATAAGGGCGGAGTAGAGTTTTTTAAGGCGTCGAAAGTTATGGTGACCAGCGAAGAAAAGCTTGATTGGACGCTTGACGGAGAGCACGTTGTCAGCGAAGGTCAGATAGTAATTGAGAACTGTCACAACGCGTTGGGTTTTATAAGATAGCGGTTAAAATATTAACATTTCCGCTTGACTAACAAGTTTATTAAAGTTATATTATAAATATAAGCAATGTGCGGCTTAATGTGCTTTTTTGGCGGTAATAATGTTTAAGGAAATATTGTTACGGGGGTTCGGTCTTAATGAAAAAAAGTACAAGAAATGCAATAATTGCGGCAAGTATATGTACTGTCGCCGCGGCAGGAACTGTTTTGGCAATAAGCCGTATTGTTGTGGATATGGCGGTAAAACGCGATGTGAAAATGAATGTTCCGCTAAAATTGCAGGATAAAATTTCGGGCGGACTTAAAACGGACCCAAGAATTAAGGAAATCGAAAAGATAAGCTGTGCCGTGAAGGAACTGAAAACCGAAACGGTCAATATCGAAAGCCACGACGGTCTTAAATTGACAGGCCACCTTTACGAAGCGGAAAATACAAAGAGAATAATCGTTGCTATGCACGGCTGGCGTTCTTCGTTTGACATGGATTTTGGTGCGGCTGTGCCGTTTTATAAAAATTCGGGTTGCACGGTGCTTTATGCTGACCAGAGAGGTCAGAATGACAGTGACGGTGACTATATCGGCTTCGGCATCCACGAAAGATATGACTGCAAACAGTGGGTTGAGTATGTTGTTGAACGATACGGAACAAAACTGCCCATATACCTTTTGGGTGTTTCCATGGGTGCTTCAACCGTCCTTATGGCAGCAGGTCTTGAATTGCCGGAGCAGGTCAAGGGAATAATTGCCGACTGTGGTTTTACAAGTCCAAAGGAAATATGGAGCCACATAGTCAATAACAATCTTCGACTTAATAGTAAATGGGCGTATCCAATAGTCAACCGTATATGCAAGCGTGTTGCAAATTTTGAGGGTGATGAGTATTCGACCCTTGACGCTATGGCGGTGAACAGCAGACCGATATTGTTTATTCACGGCTCGGACGATAATTTTGTGCCTTTAAAAATGTCGGTTGATAACTACCTTGCCTGCAAGGCGCAAAAAGATCTGTTAATAGTTCCCGGAGCAAGCCACGGTATGAGTTATATGACCGATAGATTAGCCTACGAAAAATCGGTGATGCGTCTTTTTGATTCGGTTGAAAAACAGGTTTTAACCTCTGAAAACAGGGGATTAAATAATTAAATAATCCGAGCAGTGTCTACTCTCGGCTAAATGAAAGGATGTTTTTACAATGGCAAACAGATTTGTACTTAACGAAACAAGTTACCATGGTGCAGGCGCTATCAAGGCTATTGCTGACGAAGTAGTAGCAAGAGGCTTCAAAAAAGCTTTCGTTTGCTCCGACCCCGATCTCATCAAGTACGGTGTTACTAAGAAGGTTACCGATGTTCTTGATGGCATCAACTTCCCTTATGAGATTTACAGCAACATCAAGGCTAACCCTACTGTTGAGAATGTTCAGACCGGCGTTGCAGCCTTCAAGGCAGCAGGCACCGACTGCATCATTGCTATCGGTGGTGGTTCTTCAATGGACACTGCAAAGGCTATCGGTATCATCATCACTAACCCCGAGTTTGAAGATGTTGTTTCTTTGGAAGGCGTAGCTCCTACCAAGAAGCCTTGCGTTCCCATCATCGCTGTTCCCACCACAGCAGGTACCGCTGCTGAGGTTACCATCAACTATGTTATCACTGACGTTGCTAACAACAGAAAGATGGTTTGTGTTGACGTTCACGATATCCCCGTTGTTGCAGTTGTTGACCCCGAAATGATGGCTTCTATGCCCAAGGGTCTTACCGCTGCTACCGGTATGGATGCTCTTACCCACGCTATCGAAGGCTACATCACCAAGGGTGCTTGGGAGCTTTCCGATATGTTCCACATCAAAGCTATTGAGATCATTGCAAAGAGCCTCCGCGGCGCTGTTGCTAATACCGCAGAAGGCAGAGAGGGTATGGCTCTCGGTCAGTATGTTGCAGGTATGGGCTTCTCGAACGTAGGTCTTGGTATTGTTCACTCTATGGCTCATCCTCTCGGCGCTCTTTATGACACTCCTCACGGTGTTGCTAACGCTATCATTCTTCCCACTGTTA
Source organism: Acutalibacteraceae bacterium (assembly GCA_045647525.1). Lineage (GTDB taxonomy): Bacteria > Bacillota > Clostridia > Oscillospirales > Acutalibacteraceae > UMGS172. The sequence continues at coordinate 4,196 of JAZRMK010000033.1, read as the reverse complement.
TGGAATATAATGCACCTGCAACCGGCGAGAAGTATCGTGAAATCGCAAAGGCTATGGGTGTTAAGGGCGTAGATGAAATGTCTCTCGAAGATGCAAGAAAGGCTGCTATCGACGCTGTTAAGCAGCTCAGCATCGACGTTGGCATTCCTACCGACCTTAAAGAGATTGTTAAGGCAGAGGACGTTGACTTCCTTTCTGAAAGCGCATTCGCTGATGCTTGCCGTCCCGGCAACCCCAGAGATACAAGCGTTGAAGAAATCAAGGCTCTTTACCTCTCTCTCATGTAATTTAATTACAAATAAAAACACCGCCGAGGATTTCCTCGGCGGTTTGTTTTTTATTTTATGCTTCAATCTTCAAAATCCAAACAGAGTCGGGTTTTTGTAAAGGGTCTTACCTTTCCGTCAGCAACGGCAACGTGGTCGGGGTGAACGGCATAACCTTTAAGAGATGCTTCATCTTCAAAAACCGAGTAGAGCATTACGTCGGCGTTGGAGGATGCCAAACCTTCGTTGTATACTTTGATTTCGATAAGTCCGTCGATCTTGCCCTGCAAGGATTCAAGACCTTCTTTGATTCCTGCTTTGGCGGTCAATTTTTCTTCTGCGGTCAGTTCATCTTTCAACTGCCAAAGAATAATGTGCTTTACCATATTAAAACTCCTTATCTGATACCGTAGTTTTCAATAACATAGTCCATATCCTTATCACCGCGACCCGAAAGGTTGATAAGAATTGAACCGTGGTCCATTGATTTTGCCAACTTCATACCGTATGCTACGGCGTGAGAACTCTCAATCGCGGGGATAATGCCTTCCAAGCGTGAGAGTTTGAAGAACGCATCAATGGTTTCTTCGTCGTCGATAACATCGTACTTAACACGGCCGATCTCCTGCAAAAATGCGTGCTCGGGTCCCGAAGACGGATAATCAAGACCGGAGGCTACTGAATAAACGGGAGCAGGGTCGCCGTTTTCATCTTTAAGCATTATTGAGTTAAAACCGTGCATAATTCCTTCGGTGCCGTATTTAAGACTTGCGGCATGGTCACCGAGTTTAGGACCTCTGCCCAAAGGTTCAACACCGTAAATGTCAACAGGGTCGTTCAAAAATCCTGCGAAGAGACCTGCCGCGTTACTTCCGCCGCCCACACAGGCTACGATAGCATTGGGCAAATGACCGGTCATCTCAATAAACTGGTCTCTTGCTTCCTCTCCGACAACACTCTGGAAATCACGCACCATCATAGGAAATGGGTGGGGGCCCAAAACAGAGCCTATGCAGTAGATCGCGTTTTTGTATTCCTTGCTGTAAGCCTCGAAAGCTGCGTCAACCGCCTCTTTCAAGGTCTGCAAGCCGTGGGTGACTTCGATAACATTGGCACCCAAGATCTTCATTCTTGCAACGTTCGGAGCCTGCTTCTTAATATCAACCGAGCCCATATAAATGTCGCATTCAAGACCGAAATATGCGGCAGCGGTGGCTAATGCAACACCGTGCTGACCCGCACCTGTTTCGGCAATGATTTTCTTTTTGCCCATATATTTTGCAAGCAGTGCTTCACCCATACAGTGATTCAACTTATGTGCGCCCGAGTGGTTTAAGTCCTCGCGTTTTGCATATAAATGAACGTTGCCGCCCAAAGAGTTGGAAAGACGCTCCAAATGGGTGATAGGAGTCGGTCTGCCTTGGAACTCTTTTCTGATCCTGCGGAGTTCCGCAATAAACTTTCTCGACTGGCAGATGTTGAAATATGCCTCGGTTATCTCCTCCATAGCGGCTTTGAGCTTAGGCTCAATATAAGCACCGCCGTACTTGCCGAAAAAGCCTTCCTTATTGGGATAATTGTTAAAATAGGTGTCAAAATCGACGTTGTTTAATTTCATTTTTTGTTCCTCCAAAATATAAATAGATTTGAATGTTATTTAGTTTGGGGACGCCATCGTTTTGATAAATGCTTCATAATAAAACCTCAAAATTAAAAAATCCTCGACAGAAAAAACTGTCAAGGACGAATATACTATCCGCGGTGCCACCTTGAATTCATAAAGAAACCCTTATGCACTTAAACGATACAAACATATCTTGACAACTGACGTGTGTCCTACGTTGCAGAATACTCTGTGAAAAAACACATTTGACTGCACCCTCAGCGGTCCATTTGACAATCAGTGTCTTGCCTGATTCACACCATCGCAGGCTCTCTGTGTAGTCTTTACTGCCGTTATCTCCGCTTCAACGGTTTAAATATTTAATTTGTATCATTATATCACCGCAACAAGATATTTGTCAATAGGATAAAAAATATTTACAACAAAGATAAAAAATTGTCCTAATATGTAAATTAGCGTTATTTGAATTGAAAACATAAAAGTTGTGTGATAGAATAAATCAAGAGTAATGTGCAAGAGGTGTTAATATGCGTGACGATATTACCAGTATTCCGATAAGTGAGGTTTTTGAACCGAAAGACGGCTGTCCTATCTGCCGACTGCGTGATATGCTGGAAGAGAGAACGGTACAGTACATAACCGGTGCGGCTATGATGGAACCCGATGTCAGAATTGAAACCAATAAGCAGGGCTTTTGCCGTTTCCATTACGGTGAGATGCTTAAAGTCGGCAAAAAACTAACCGTTGCGTTGATATTGCAAAGCCATCTGGCACAGGTGGCTCATGACGGTATTGCTCCTTTGGGCAAGAAGGAGACGGTAAAGGAATCCTGTTTTGTCTGCAATAAGTTGGAACGGAATATGAAGCAGATAGTTGAGAATGTGGTACTTCTTTGGGATAGGGAAAAGGAGTTCAGGAATCTTTATTCCGAGCAGCCGTATATCTGCCTTAACCACTGTAAAATGTTGTTGGGTGCAGCCGATAAGGTCGGCAAGAAAGACCGTCGCGATTTTATAAAAATGACCAAATCACTCACTGAAAAGCAGATGGTAGAGCTGGCAGGCGATTTGCAGCATTTTTGCGATATGTTTGACTATCACAACAGTGAGAACAATGATTGGGGCAATTCCAAGGACTCGGTCGAGCGCACGGTGGAGTACTTGACAACGAGAAAAATGTAAATTTTGATATACTAAAAAACCGATGTGAAAACTCACATCGGTTTTTTGTTATATCGGACAAAATTTCAGGCATACATTTTAGTAAATATATGGGAGATGATTTTATGAGGTTCTATATTTTTACAAAAAAGCAACTGTTAACAGTTGCGTCAATAGCATTGGCGGTCATAGTCGGAACCATTGTGTCGATAAGTGTTTTTGCTAAGTCAGAACGGTTGCTTCCAATATACTCTGTCGGTACCGATGAAAAGAAAATAGCGATTTCGTTTGATGCCGCATGGGGTGCAGATGATACCGACACGCTTATAGCGGTGCTTCAAAAGTACAATGTAAAGGCCACCTTTTTTGTGGTAGGCGAGTGGGTAGATAAGTATCCTGAACAGGTTAAGAAATTGTCGGACGCAGGCCACGACGTGATGAATCATTCCAACACGCACCCTTATATGACTTCACTGAGCAGCAACAAGATGATAGAGGAACTTAAAACCTGCAACCAGAAGATAGCGTCAATTACGGGCAAGTCACCGACACTTTTCCGTTGCCCTTACGGAGACTACAACAATTCGGTTATAAGCACCGTAGAATCGATAGGAATGAAGTCGATACAATGGGATGTTGATTCTCTCGACTGGCAGGAGAACGCAACGGTCGACAGTATCGTGTCGAGGGTGACGGGAAAGGTTAAAAACGGCAGTATCGTGCTGTTCCACAACGATGCCGAGCACACCCCCGAAGCCTTGCCGATAATTTTGGAAAAGTTGCTCGCGGAAGGGTATACATTCGTAAAAATCGCTGACCTTATTTACTATGACAATTATGAAATAATCCACGACGGAACACAGATTAAGAAACAAGGTTGATAAGTTGGGATAACATAGGGATGGCCGAGAGTCATCCTGAACAAAAGTGAAGGATTCTGCGTTTAATATTCGTCAGTCATCCTGAACGATATTGAAGGATCTCGTGACTCTTTCGATGGACTTGTGGGATTCTTCGCTTTCGGCTCAGAATGACATAGTGGAGAGAGATTCTTCGCTTTCGGCTCAGAATGACACGGTGGGGAAGGATCTTGCGCATGCGCTCAGAATGACATCACTGTTTACAAATTTTAAAATAAAAAGCGGT
>JAZRMK010000032.1:0-21274 GCA_045647525.1 Acutalibacteraceae bacterium | reverse complement strand
GCACCTTCGGTCAGCACCAACTCAGCGCCATATGCCTTCATTAACTGGCGACGTTCAATGCTCATACTGTCAGGCATAACGATTATTGCACGATATCCTTTTGCCGCCGCAACAGAAGCCAGACCTATACCTGTATTTCCGCTGGTGGGCTCAATAATGACCGAATTTTCGGTCAAAACTCCGCTTTCTTCCGCATCGCGTATCATCTGCGCGGCAACACGGTCCTTTACCGAACCCGCAGGGTTATAAAACTCTAATTTTGCGAAGATATTTGCCTTCAAGCCGAATGCCTTTTTTATGTTATTCAACTCTAAAACAGGGGTATTTCCTATCAACTGCTCAACCGAACTGAAAGTACGCATTCATTTCACCTTTTTACATCAAAATTCGCCGCGGCGGACAAGTTCATTAACCTTCAAAATAGCGGTCTGGGTCTTGGCGTCCTTTATCTCGCCTCTTAACACCATATCGACTGCCTCTTTTAGCGGTACACGGCTGACCTCTATGAATTCATCTTCATCAAGGTCGGTATCACCGAATGTCAGGCCCTTTGCGGCATACATCCAAAGAATCTCGGTGCAGTATCCGGGTGTCGGATACATTTCACCCAAAAAGACAACCGTTTCAGCACGAGCTCCGGTTTCCTCCCTAAGTTCCCTGATACCGCAGCCGTACGGGTCTTCATCGCCGTCACGCTTGCCCGCAGGCACCTCCAAAGTATATTCAGAATAAGGATATCTGAACTGTTTTACCAATAAAATTTCATTGTTGTCGGTCAAAGCCGCGACGCAAACACCGCCGTTGTGCTCGACCACTTCCCTCTTGGCTACATTGCCGTTGGAGATCAGCGCATCATCGACCCTAACGTTTATAATCTTGCCCTTATAAATATATTCCCCAGACAAACGTTTTTCTTGGCACATCCAACTCGGCTCCTTTCAAGAGTCATTTAAATATCATTTTTAACATAGTATTAAACAGTATGTATAGGACGGTGTAAAAATGGAACAAATCATCAAACATATTGATTATGACTTTTTGGGGTACGAGGCATCGATACGAAAGCTTTTAAGCGAGTACCCTATTTTAAATCAAAAAGTAATAGGAAAAAGTGTTTTCGGCAGAGATATAAAGGTGCTTTACATAGGCAATTCTACCGACTGTGTACTTTACACCGCCGCTTTTCACGGAAATGAACGCATAACCGCAACAATTTTGCTTAAATTTATTGAAAATCTTTGCGACGCCTTGACCCACAATAAAAAGCTTGCCGATGTCGATATCGGTGCCGCTTTGAAAAACAAAAGAATATGTTTTATTCCTCTTGTAAACCCCGACGGCTGCGAAATATCCCTCAAAGGCAGTGCCGCAGCAGGAGAAAGATCGGGCTGGATAAAACGGTTATCCAACGGCAATACAACAAAATGGAAAGCCAACCTACGCGGTGTTGATATAAATCACAACTTCTCGGCCGGTTGGCACAAGTTACACGAAACAGAACGGCAAAACGGCATTTTCGGACCATCGGCTGCCTTTTACGGCGGTCCCAAACCCGAAAGCGAGTCCGAGACCAACGCTATCGTTGACTTCTGCCGTGACAACTCGGTTCGGTATGCTCTCTCTTTTCACACGCAGGGAGAGGTCATTTACTGGGATTACAACAACACACCTACTCATCGCGGTCGCAAAATGGCTGAAATTTTTGCCGCTTCATCGGGCTACGCACTCGACGTGCCCAACGCTTTATCCTACGGCGGCGGATTTAAAGACTGGTTTATCGAAACCTTCCGCCGACCTGCCTTCACCATTGAACTGGGAAAAGGCACAAACCCTCTTCCTGCAAGTGACGGTGCCGATATCTACAACACCGTTGAGGAAATGATGACCATTGGTCTTTTAATGTGAATAACGGATATAGTCATGCTGGTGGGAATGAACTTTAAGCACTGTAAAGCCCAAACCGTCAACCTTTACAAATTCGCCTTCGGGCTTATGACCGAAAACAACCTCTGCACCGCCGAATCCGCGACCAACCTCTATCGTCACGGGTTCGGTTTCGCGGTTTACGCAGACAAGCACCTTTTCGTGCTTGGTGCTTCTTGTAAACGCAACGACACCGCCCTTGGCATAAACAGGCTGGAAATCACCCTCGCGGAAAACGTCGGAAGTACGGCGGAATTTTCCTAAACGCTTGTAATAATTTTGCAGATATTTATCTTCTCTGCCCCAAGGATAGAAACCTCGGCAGAACGGGTCGCTGTAACCCTCAACACCGGCTTCGTCACCGTAATAAAGTGACGGAATGCCGGGCAGAGTGTACTGCAAAAGAGTTACAAGGTAAAGCAAGGACTTGCCCCTTTGCAGTTGCTCATAACTCATATTCTCGGCATTCTGCCAAGCACGGTCACGACCATCAGCAGGCGTTCCGCCCAAAGCGGTAAGAACGCGCGGCGTATCGTGAGTTCCGATATGGTTCATCAAAAGATTAAGTGTTTGTTTGGGATAATTTTCGCAAATGGTCATAACGGTTTCACAGAACTCCTCTGCACTGCCGCCCTTAACAAAATTGATAAGCGCATTGGCAAAGGGATAGTTCATAACCGAGTCAAGCTGACGTCCGCGTAAATATCTACGCCTTGTGCCGTAGCTTATCTTATTTGTTGCGTCCTCCCAAACCTCACCTATAATTATGGAATCAGGCTTTTCTGCCTTTGCTGCCTGGCGGATCTTATCAAGAAACGCATCAGGAAGTTCGTCGGCAACATCGAGCCGCCAACCGCTAGCGCCCAGTTTAAGCCAGTGTCGGACAACACCGTTTTTGCCCGTGATGAACCTTGTAAAGCTTGATTCATCCTCATTTGTTTCGGGCAGACTGGGTACACCCCACCAAGCCGAATATTTATCCGGCCAGCGAGTAAACTTGAACCACTTATGATATTCCGACTCCTGCGACTGATATGCACCGAGAGTATCATAACGACCATAACGGTTAAAGTAGATACTGTCATCGCCCGTGTGAGAGAAAACGCCGTCAAGCACTATTGCGATTCCTCTCTTTTTTGCCTCTCGGCAAAGGCGTTTGAAATCCTCCTCTGTGCCAAGCATAGGGTCTATCTTCATATAATCTGCTGTATTATAACGGTGATTGGAGTGAGCCTCAAAAATGGGGTTTAAATAAATAATGGAAACGCCCAAATCGGCAATATAATCCAACTTTTCAATAATTCCCTGCAAATCACCGCCGAAGTAGTCATTACCCAATGAGCAAGGACCGTTGTTCTGTCGGTATTCAGGCTTGTTCCAAACATCTGTACGTATATAACGGTCGGAAGGAACGTTGTTTTTAGGCGTTTTAGAACCGTAAAATCGGTCGGGGAATATCTGATATATAATACCGCCTTCGAAATTTTCAGGAGTTTTAAAACTATGTTCATAAACGGTCAACTGCCATTGACCACCGTCGGAACCGATAAGTCCCTCGCCTTTTGAATATTTGGTGATATCCTTTCTTCCGTACTGCGAATCAAAACAGAAGCTATACCAATAAAGCCCCTCTTTCAAGGTGAGGTTTACGGTATACCAACGGAAATGTTCATCAAGATACTCTGAGGGGTCCATCGAGATCCATACTGTTCCGCTGTTGTCGTTACGCAGTTTGAGAAAAACCTCGGTTGCGAGCGCATCATCGTGCAAAAGAACTCGCAAAGTAACATTATCTCGGCTCGAAATAGCACCGAATGGGTTTTTATATTTTAAATCTCTTGAATCAAAGGGAATTGTTTTCATTTTATCTCCTTAAAATTGGGTCTGTAAAATTATATACTTATATTAAATATAGTATATTCAATACACTTTTTCAAGTTAAATCGTTGAATTTTAAGTTTTAAATGGCAACCGTTTGACAACAACTGCCTTTATTGGTATAATTTATTAAAATTCAGTTATCAAGGAGTGAATTGTTTGAGAGAGATTTTAGAGTTTCTTGAAAATCTAACCGACAAGGTCAGCGGTGCTATTTATACCTACATATTAGTTATTCTTCTTGTTTTGGGTGGTTTTTATTTTACCTTCCGCACGAAATTTGTACAATTCAGGCTTTTTAAGGAACAATTCCGCGTTTTGATGGAAAAACCCGACAAAAAGGGTGGCGTTTCATCGTTTCAGGCGCTGATGGTTTCAACCGCGTCGCGCGTCGGCACGGGTAACATTATCGGCGTTGCAACCGCAATTTGTTTGGGTGGCTTCGGCTCAGTTTTCTGGATGTGGCTCATCGCACTTATCGGTTGTGCTACCGCTTTTATCGAGAGTACATTGGCGCAAATTTACAAAAAGAAGGGTGAAAACGGCAGTTACGGCGGCCCTGCTCATTATATCGAAACAGCTTTAAAAAGCCGTGGTTTAGCTCTTGTTTTCACCATTCTTATGGTTTTGACCTACGGACTCGGATTCAATATGCTGGCTTCTTACAACCTGCAAGACACATTTTCCGGTTATTCATTTTACAACGCAGAGTGGACACCCTGGATAATTGGCTTTATCGTTGCCTTATTAGTAAGCATTTGTCTTTTTGGCGGCGGCAAACGTTTGGTTAAAACCACTGAGTTTTTAGTGCCTATTATGGGTGTTATTTATGTTTTGGTCGCAATAATCGTTATTGCTCTCAATATCACCTCATTGCCTGCTGTTTTCAAAAGAATCTTTGTCGAAGCTTTTGATTTCAAATCTATTTTCGGCGGTTTTACCGGTTCTTGCGTAATGCTCGGTATAAAGAGAGGCCTTTTCAGTAACGAAGCCGGCGTAGGCTCTGCTCCTAACGCCTCGGCATCTGCCGAAGTGGCCCACCCCGTAAAACAGGGTTTGGTACAAATGCTGTCGGTATTTATTGACACTATCCTCATCTGCTCGGCAACGGCATTCCTCTGTATGTGTTCGGGCGTTGAACCTACATCCGACCTCGGCGGAGCCGCTTACGTTCAGAAGTCTTTGCACGCGGTGTTGGGTGACTTCGGTCCGATTTTCGTCACCGTAGCAATGTGTCTTTTTGCCTTCACAACACTTCTCGGCAACCTCTTCTATGTTGACAAGGGTATCAACCACCTTTTAGGTCGTGAGGCCGACAAAAAATTCAAGACCGTTTACTACATAGTTGCAGCCTTGATTATCTTTATCGGAGCAGGTCTTAACGCAGGACTTCTCTGGAATATCGCAGACATCCTTATGGCATTGATGACTATTATCAATATGCCTATAATCATTTATCTGGGCAAATATGCCTTCCGTGCTTTGAAGGATTATCAAGATCAGCGCAAAAAGGGCAAGGAACCCGTCTTCCACGCCGAGAGCATAGACCTTCCCCACAAAGTAGATTACTGGGATTAGTACCAAAATCAGTAACTCTACTCCAACAAAATCACAGTGTTTTTAAGACCGCGTATCGATAGATGCGCGGTCTTTTATTTTGCAAAAACACCCTCAAAACCCTTGATTTCAAGCCAACTCTCTTGCGAGTAGAGAAAGCGAGTCCTTGCTCTACACCGCTAAATTTCAAAATATACCTTTACATTTTAAGTGTAGGTTGAGAGTGTCGCTGAAAAGTCTTACAATGGCATTGGTTTTAAAAGCACGAAATTTTGGCAAGCGTGTTTTTTACCATTTGATTTAAAAAGGTTTTAAAGGAGATTTTAGTAATATGAACACTCAAAAGGAGATACCCGTTTTCTTTTCCGTTGATGACGAATACGCGCCGTTTTTAGCCACGGCTCTTGCGTCGGCAACCAAAAATTGTTCGCCCGACAGACAGTATAAAGCTATCGTTCTGCATCAAGATCTGAGCAACGAAAACAAAAGCAGGCTGTCTCGCCTTGCTCTCGACAACTTCAAGATTGAATTTGTTCAAATGCAAAAAGGTTTGGAAGCCATCACCGATCGACTCTCCAACCGACTGCGCTTTGATTGCTTTACCTTAACAATATATTTCCGTCTGTTTATTCCCACCATGTTCCCTCAGTACGACAAAGGCATCTACATTGATTGCGACGTTGTCGTTCTTGGTGATTTGGCAAAAATGTTCGACACACACCTTCAAGGCAAGCTTATCGGAGCTTGTGCAGACAAATCCGTAGTTGATGTGCCGCCTCTTTACGAATATATGGAAAACGTTGTCGGTGTAAACCGTTACGATTACATAAACTCAGGTGTACTGCTTATGGACCTTAAAGCCTTGCGCGAAAAAGAGTTTGACAGACACTTTTTAAATCTTCTCAACACATATCACTTTGACAGTGTTGCGCCTGACCAGGACTACATCAACGCGATCTGCAACGGCAATATCCTTTATCTTGACGACGGCTGGAACACTATGCCCAACGAAAACAAACCGCCCGTTGTAAGCCCAAAGCTTATTCATTATAATCTGTATTCTAAACCCTGGTGCTACGACAACGTTCAATATGCCGACATTTTCTGGCAGTATTCAAAGGAAAGTGGCTATTACAACGATGCTTTGAATTATAAAGAAAACTATTCCAAAGAAAACGGCGAAAACGCACTGTATAAATTAGGGGTACTGATATCTCGCAGCCGAGAGATCTGCCAAAACGACACAACCCTCAGAGCAGTGGCTGAAAAAGGAGTTAAAATAAAACTATGATCCTCGGTAAAAGCAGACAAACTGTAATAGAAAATATTAAAGCCGCGGCGGCTGTCGAAGATTTTTACAGAAAGGTCGAGATCGATGACCCTGTTCTGACACCGTCTGAGGAAAAGGAGATAACCGACAGGTATCTCAGAACACATGAAAACGTTTCGTTTCGGTTCAAATCTTTTTTTGCACGTAAAATCGCAAACATCGGCACTGCCCTTTTCAACAAAAACACTGAAATCGTAGGTGAAGTCGACCCCGAAACACTGAAAAACGGCGCCATAATTACGAGTAATCACTTTTCACAGCTTGAAAACACCGTTATCCGTCATTATATAAGGCGCAACGGCTTAAAACGTCTTAACACCGTAAGCCAGGTCACCAACTTTGCGACGACCGGCGTTGTAGGTTTTTTGATGAACTATGCCGACACCATACCTCTTTCCAAGGATATGCGGTATTTGACGCGCGATTTTATCGGTGTTTTGGAAAAGTTGATGCAAAGAAGAGAGGTAGTTCTCATTTATCCCGAGCAGGAAATGTGGTTTAACTACCGTAAACCGCGAAAGCTCAAACGTGGCGCATACCACTTTGCCGCAAGGTTAGAAAAGCCTATCATCTCCTGCTTTGTCGAAATAATCGACCTTGAAAGATTGGACACTTCCGAATTTCGAAAAGTAAAGTACCGACTGCACATTTTGGGTGTGATCTACCCCGACAGCGAAAAATCCGCCAAGGAAAACAGTGAAGATATGTGCAAAGCCGATTATGAACTGAAAAAGGGAGCCTACGAAAAAGCTTACGGAAAACCGCTTACCTACGATTTTGAAACAAGTGATATCGCGGGATGGCTCGGTGATAAATAAAAATCCGCAAAAAAGCCGCAAAGCGTTAAGCTTTGCGGCTTTTTCAACATTTGCCGAAGCTATTTATCACACGAATTTCTTTTTGCTCCTTCGAAACAAAGTAAACAACAAACAACGAAATTTGAAACAAAAGACTTAAAACCAACCTTAGCGTCAAAACTGATATTCCCGAAAATAAAACGACCGACCCGACGCCTGCTGCAAGCGACACCGCCAACGGCTTCAAGACCCATTCTCCAACTTTAAGCCCCACTCCCGATGTTTTTAATAACTGCCTTAAACAAAGTGACGACGTTAAAATATTACTTACTATCATTATTCCCAAATATCCGTCGATTCCGAATTTAGGAAGAAGCAAGAACACCGCCGCTATACGAACACCCGAATCAAAAAGATTGTACCCGAACATCTCTTTTTGTCGGTCCAACCCCTTTAAAATTCCCGCCGACACACTTTCCATATACATAAACGGAACGATCACCGACAAATGTTTTATTATGTAACCGACATCTTGGTCGTGATAAAACACATTTGCTATGTCCTTGCCCCAGAAAAAGAACACACACCCCACAAAAACCGACAGTCCTAACGTCGTTCTAAGTGAAGTTGCAACCGTTTTTTGCAATTCCCGCCTATCCCCTTTTGCCGTGGATTCTGACACCTCGGGAATAAGCATGGTCGAGAGCGATGTCAGAAATGATGCAGGGAAAAACAAAATCGGCATTGCCATTCCGCGAATGGCTCCGTACAATTCCAACCCTCGTTCCCTCGCGCCATAGAAGTTGGTCATTCTTGTGGGAACAAGCAGGTTTTCGGCAGTGTGAAGTGCGGTTGAAAGATAACCGGCACCCACCAGTGGCAAAGATATTCGCACAATTTCCCGTGTTACACCCTTAACCTCGCCGTTGCCCTTTATTTTTCTTCTGTCGGCATAGTACAACAGCACTACCGCAAGGCACGACACAGTTTCTGCAACCGTATCACCGAAAAGAACTGCCGAAGCCGCTGCTGCCGCCCCCTTTTTTATCGTTCTCTTCAATGCAAAGACTATCACTGCGATTCTAACCGCTTGTTCAAGCAGTTGGGTGGCTGACGGCTCCATAGCTTTTCTTCTGGCTATAAAATAGCCTCTTACACAGGACGAAATACCCATAAACGTCAGCGAAAAGCTTAAAATCTTGATGGCATTGACTGCGTCTAAATCTTTAATCCAATATTTAGCAATAACAGGTGCGAACAAAAAAGTGATGACAGAGGTGGCTCCGCCCACAACTATTGTTACAAGCACCGCTTTCTGCATTATTTTTTTGACCGCTTTAATGCCTTTTTCGATGTTAGCCGACACAAGTCTTGTTACTGCGGTCGATATACCCGTTGTTGCGAATGTTGCCACCAACATATAGACCGAAAAAATCAGTTGATAAAGGCCTACGCCCTCTGAGCCTATCTGTTTAGCAAGAAAAACTCTAAAAAAAATGCCAACTGACCGCAAAATAAGCGACGTCAACACCAATGTTATTGTGTTTTTGATAAAAACCTTAACCTTCATTTCATTCACCGATAAATTGTATGCACCCCACCGCTTGTTTCATAACAAATGAGAATATGCGTGAAATTTCTGGATAAAATACCGTTAAAGATTTTCAGAAAGGTCGGGGTTAAAATCACCGGAAATCACGAGAAAGATTCAATGGAGCTGTCGGCAATTCTTGCAACCGACATTAACTTCGATTGCGTTAAAAGAGATTTTGTTATCGGAGGACGCGCCACTTCCCTCTTCTTCTTAGATGCATTTATAAAAGATGAGGTTTTCGAAGAAATACTTGAATACTTGTATAGTATCCAACCGGAAGAAATCAATAAAATACACAATATGTTGGAGTTTTCTCTCCATAAAATGCCATATGTTGAGGTGTCCACCGAAAAAGATGCCTTCAAAACCGCAGTTGCCGTACTATCGGGACAAACGGCGATCATTATGGACGGAATCGAAGATGTGCTGTTAGTTGACACCCGCACCTATCCCTGCCGTTCTATCGACGAACCCGACAAAGACCGTTCGTTGCGAGGCTCTCGTGACGGTTTTGTTGAAACACTAATGTTTAATGCCGCTATGATACGTCGGCGCATTCGCGACCCAAGACTCAGAATGGAACATTTTCAGGTCGGCACCTCGTCCAAAACCGATGTCGCAATCGGTTATATCGACGGACTTGCAGATGAAAGGTTGATACAAAAGCTAAAAAACAAACTCAAAAATGTTAGTGTCGCCGGCATTTCAATGACCTCGCAGGCACTGAGCGAGATAATTGTACCCTCTTCCTTCTTCAACCCTTTCCCCAAGGTTCGTTTTACCGAAAGACCTGACTTTGCTTCTGCCTGCATCTTAGAGGGTAAAGTTTTACTGTTGCTGGACAATTCGCCATCAGTAATGATTTTCCCCAACTCAATAGCCGACTTTTCAAAAGAAACCGACGATTACTATTTCCCTCCGCTAACAGGAACGTATGTTCGTATAATTCGTGCCATTGTTTCACTTTTAACCGTACTTCTAACCCCCATCACTCTGGTATACCTTAACAACCCTCACCTATTGCCACATTGGTTACAGTTCATTGACACCAAAAAAGAGCACCTTCTACCATTCTTTTTTCAATTTCTACTATTAGAACTTGTAATTGATGGACTTCGATTGGCATCGCTCAACACTCCCGACACTCTTTCGTCTTCTTTGGGTATTATTGGAGCCCTTATTTTAGGCGAATTTGCAATAGAGGCGGATTGGTTTGTTCCTGAAACCATAATGTATATGGCGTTTGTGGCTATCGCCTCTTTTGCACAGCCAAGTTTCGAAATGGGATACGCAATGAAGTTTATGCGAATTGTCCTACTGGTATCGGCACAACTATTTCAATTTTGGGGCGTCGGAATTGGTTTTGTAACAATCATCGTGCTTGCAGGATTCAGCAAAACATTGAGTGGACGCGGTTATCTCTACCCAATATTTCCTTTCAACGCACGTGATTTCGTGCGAATGTTCATTCGAACCAACATTCGTAGCAACGAAAACAACAAAAAATCAACACAAAAGAGTAAGTGAGGTGACGTTATGCTGATCGACTGTTTAAAAGCCTTTGTTGTAGGCGGTTTGATTTGTGTTGTAGGACAGGTGTTAATTGACAAAACCAAGCTGACTCCTGCAAGAATACTTGTTTCATTCGTAGTTTTAGGCGTTGTTTTGACGGCGATAGGTGTCTACGGGCCACTTGTTGAGTTTGCAGGTGCAGGCGCAACCGTTCCGTTGACCGGTTTCGGATACACACTTGCCGAAGGTGTTAAGAAGGCTCTTTCCGAACACGGACTAATCGGTGCATTACTCGGAGGACTAACCGCCACCGCAGGTGGAATAACCGCGGCAGTTTTGTTCGGTCTTATCGCATCTTTAATTTCCAAGCCGAAAATCAAATAAAAACAGCCGTTTCACGTGAAACATCACACTTTAAAAAATCAGCAACGTTCCACGTGAAACACAACACGCAACAAAAAGCAAACGTTTCACATGAAACATTTGCTTTTTTTGCTTTTCCTCTTTACAAAACACACCGTCTCTATTATAATGTATTGTGTTAATATTATAAAATAAACACCGATTGCAACCAACTTTACGGAGGCAAAAATGGGCAAAATAATTGCTGTTATAAATCAAAAGGGCGGTGTTGGAAAAACAACAACCGCCGTCAACTTGGCCGCAGGACTGGGAATCTGCGGTAAAAGAGTGCTATTGGTCGATGCCGACCCACAAGGCAACACCACAACCGGTTACGGCATTTCTAAGCGGGATGTCGAAGCGTCAAGCTATGATCTTCTCGTAACAGGCGCCGGCGCAAAGGCCGCTGTAATCAACACAAAATTCAAAAACGTCTCGATTATACCCGCCAACATTAACCTTGCAGGTGCGGAAATTGAGTTGATAAACATTCCAAAGCGCGAAAGTCAACTTAAAACCGCTTTGGCATTAGTTCGCGACGACTATGACTACATATTTATTGACTGTCCGCCGTCATTAGGACTCATCACTATCAACGCCTTGACCGCTGCGGACACGTTTTTAGTCCCGATGCAGTGCGAGTATTATGCCATGGAAGGTCTTTCGCAGTTGATTTCAACCGTCAAACGCATAAAAATGAGCTATAATACCGAAATTGCACTCGAAGGAATTGTGCTTACAATGTTTGACGGAAGGCTCAACCTAACACAACAGGTTGTGGGTGAAATCAAAAAATTCTTCCCAAAAGAACTATATAAGACAACCATTCCGAGAGGCGTAAGACTTTCGGAAGCCCCAAGCTACGGTTGTCCGATTCAGTATTACGACCCCAAATGCAAAGGTGCCGTGGCATACGACGACCTTGCAAAAGAATTCGTGAAACGTAACAAACGTTAAAGGAGAAAGAATATGGCTGTTAAAAGAGGCGGTCTTGCCGAAGGACAGGGTTTCGAGTCACTTTTCGCTGACAACTCTACACCTTCCAAGCAGACGACCGAATTAAGATTGTCACAGATCGTTCCAAACCGTGACCAACCGAGAAAAGTTTTTGACGAGCAAGCTTTAAGCGAACTTGCCGATAGCATCAAAAAACACGGCCTTATCCAACCGTTACTCGTAAAGCCCATGGATAATGGCAATTATCAGATTGTTGCCGGCGAGCGCAGGTGGCGCGCAAGCCGACTTGCAGGACTTGAAAAGGTTCCCGTAGTCATCAGAGAGTTGGACGAGACCGAAACAATGGAAATCGCGCTCATAGAAAACCTTCAACGCGAAGACCTGAACCCCGTCGAAGAAGCGCTTGGTTACAAAACGCTTATGGAAACCTTTACCATGACGCAGGAACAGGTTGCAACAAGAGTCGGAAAGTCACGTCCCACCGTTGCAAATGCTCTAAGATTGCTTGCTCTCGGTGAAAAGGAACTCACCGCTTTGCAGAACGGGGAGATAACCTCGGGACACGCAAGAGCTCTTCTCGCATTACCCGAAGGTGAACTTCGCGACGAAGCATTTGTGTTAGCCAAAAACGGTGCTTCGGTGCGTGAAATCGAAAATATCCGCAAAACCCAGAAGGTCGGCATCACAGTCAAACGCCCAAGAGTTAAAAACAAGGTTTATATCGAAACGGAAATTGCCCTTGCAGAACAGATTGGCCGAAAAGTAAAGATTAACGGAAATGGAAAATCAGGCACTCTGCAAATTGAATTTTTCAGCGACGAAGACCTTTTCGACTTAGCCGCAAAATTAGCAGGCGAAACCAACTGATGACACCGAGTCAGGTTTACATAATCCAGCATTTAAAGGAGTAACAACAATGTTAGACATTAAATTTTTAAGAGAAAATCCCGACATCGTAAAGCAGAACATCAAAAACAAGTTCCAGGATCAGAAATTACCGCTTGTTGACGAAGCTATTGAGCTAGACGAAAAGAAGAGAGCCTTCCAGCGCGAAGCCGATTCTCTCCGCGCCGACAGAAACTCCATTTCCAAGCAGATCGGTATGTTGATGGGCCAGGGCAAGCGCGACGAAGCCGAAGAGGCAAAGAAGAAGGTTGCTGCCTTTGCCGCACGTCTTGCAGAGCTTGAACAGTTGGAAACCGAATATGATGAAAAACTCACCAAAGTTATGATGACCATTCCCAACATTATCGACCCTTCTGTTCCCATCGGCAAGGATGACAGCGAAAATGTTGAGGTTCAGCGCTACGGCGAGCCCGTTGTCCCCGATTTCGAGATCCCTTATCATACCGAAATCATGGAAAAATTCGCAGGCATCGACCTCGACAGTGCAAGAAAGGTTGCAGGCAACGGTTTCTATTATCTTATGGGCGATATTGCGCGACTCCATTCGGCAGTTATCTCATACGCACGCGACTTTATGATAAACCGCGGATTCACCTACTGCGTACCACCGTTTATGATTCGCTCTAATGTTGTTACCGGTGTTATGAGCTTCGCTGAAATGGACGCTATGATGTATAAGATCGAAGGCGAAGACCTTTACCTTATCGGCACATCGGAGCACAGTATGATCGGTACGTTTATCGACACTCTGAACCCCGAGGAATCGTTGCCCTACACACTTACATCTTATTCACCCTGTTTCAGAAAAGAAAAAGGTGCTCACGGCATCGAGGAGCGCGGTGTTTACAGAATTCATCAGTTTGAAAAGCAGGAAATGATCGTTGTCTGCAAACCCGAAGAATCACCCATCTGGTTCGACAAACTCTGGCAGAACACCGTTGATTTATTCCGTTCACTTGACATCCCGGTTCGCACACTTGAATGTTGCTCAGGCGACCTTGCAGACCTCAAAGTAAAATCGGTTGACGTTGAAGCCTGGTCACCCAGACAGAAAAAGTATTTCGAGGTCGGTTCTTGTTCTAACCTTACCGACGCACAGGCACGACGCCTTAAAATCAGAGTCAAATCCAAGAACGGAAACTATTTTGCACACACACTTAACAACACCGTTGTTGCTCCCCCCAGAATGCTTATCGCCTTCCTTGAAAACAATCTTCAAGAAGACGGCTCCGTCCGCATTCCCGATGCACTTCGTCCTTATATGGGCGGAATGGAAAAAATCGAAAAGAAGTGAGCAAAATGAGCGCAATTTTCGATAACACTGCCTACGAAATGAATGTTAAAATTTTGCCCGAGGTCTGTACCTCGGGCAAAATTAAAATATCGCAGCTTATGATGTTACACCAGGAAATCGGTGAAAAGCATCTTAATGTTTTCGGCACGACATCAAAAGAAATGCGCGAAGATCAGAAACTTGCATTTATTTTCACAAAAGCATCTATTTTGATTCACCGTTTACCCTCAAAAAATGAGGAAATTGTTGTGAGAACATGGTGCAGCGAACTCAAAGGTGTGCGTTTTACTCGTAATTACCAAACCTTTGATTTAAATGGCAGCCCATTGACCGAAGCCAAGTGCGAGGTCACAACCATCGACCTTGAAAGCCGTAGAATTGTTCGCCCTACGAACATCGATAGGTTTGATGATTTTCTTTATAACAACGAATTAGAAAACAACTGCCCCGCACCGCAAAAAATCGCAAATTTCGACAACTTATATCTTGCTAAAAGTATCAATGCAACCGAAGAAACTATTGATTTTAACGGCCACGTAAACAACACAATGTATGCCGATTTTGCAATTTCCGTTTTGCCGGACAACGTTATTAAAAGCAACATCAGCAAGGTTGACATAAACTTTATAAATGAAGTTATGCCTCACGAAATAATCGACCTGTATATAGCCCAAACAAATCAACAATGTTATGTTGTATCGGGCAAAGTCGGGGATAAACAGTCATTTTTAGCACAGATCGAATTTTAATTCAAGGTTTACATAAACCAATTTAATTTTGGAGATAAAAATGGATATTCAAAAACGGATTGCCGCAATCCACGACATATCAGGATTCGGCAAATGTTCACTCACGGTGGCGCTTCCTGTGCTTTCAGCAGCAGGCTTTGAGGTATCTGTAATCCCCACCGCCGTGCTTTCCACTCACACCGCAGTAAAGGAAGGATTTACTTGCCGAGACCTGACCTGCGACATGTTGGATTTCGCAAAGCATTGGAAATCGATAGGTCTTACCTTCGACGCGATTTACAGTGGCTATCTCGGTTCAGCAGAACAGATCGACATCGTCTGCGATATTTTTGATATGTTCAAGACAAAAGACACATTAGCGGTTGTTGATCCGGCTATGGCCGACAACGGCAAAATGTATGCACTTTTCGACCGTTCATTTGCTGATGAGATGAAAAAGCTTTGCAAAAAGGCCGACATTATCGTTCCAAATATGACCGAAGCAGCATTTTTGTTGGACCGCGAGTACAAGGAAGGACCGTACACAAAAGAATATATTATTGATATTTTAAAAAGTTTATCGGAACTTGGCCCTAAGAGAATTGTTTTAACCGGCGTTTTCTTTGACGACAAGTCCTTAGGTGCGGCTTGCTATGATTCCGAAACCGACAAGGTTGACATAATCCTTAAAAAGAGGTTTTTGGGAATGTTCCACGGAACAGGTGACGTCTTTGCATCGGCGCTGACCGCCGCGCTAACAAAAGGCAAGTCTTTAAAAACTTCTACCAAAATAGCGGTTGGTTTAACCTCTGACAGTTTAAAGCGAACAGCCAACGGGTTTACCGACCACCGCTACGGTGTTGATTTTGAAAGAAGCCTGCCTAAATTCATAAAAATGTTGAAATAAAAAAAAAGACCTTGCGGAATCACCGCAAGGTCTTTTTTGTTATTTTTGCATCTTTGCCTCAACATCCGATTTGAATTCATCCCACTTTTCCGTGTGGGTGATGTAGTAGGGCGGACAATCGGCACTCTTGTTTATATCGTAATGTCTCAAAAGGTAATCGGTTCCTTTGCCTGACGCTTTTAGCAGCGTTGCGCAAAGGTCAACCAACGCTTCGTAGGTTTCATCTTCCATCAAACCGTCAACCGAATTGTGACAGTATTCGATAGAGATAGTGTCGCTGTTGCGACCACCGACGATATTAGCCTGCTCATCCAACGGCAAGCACATCTGCGTCTTTCCGTCAAAACCAACAACAAAATGGGCACTGACTTCACCGCCAAGATAAACTTCGCGTCGCTCCGTCGCATCACTGCCCGAATCACCTGTATAATGAATCACAATGCCGGTGAAATCACTTAGTTTTGCTCCACTTCTGCCTTTGCCAACCTCCAAATGATTAACCTCGACACTATCAGGTAGATTTACACTTAGCAACTTTTGCACCGCACTATCGGTCGACAGCTGAGGTTGTGATTGCAACGCAGATAAGTCAGACGTAACACCCGATACATTCTTGCCTTTAAAATGGTCATACAAAACAACCGTGAGCCAAATGCCCGACACACAGAACACCGCGACAAAAAGGTACAAAATAACAAGCTTTCCGATTCTTTTCGCTTTCTTTGTGCGCTTTGCCGCCAATTTTCGACGCTCAAAATCCTTTTTTGATTCACCCATACTCACTATTCCTTATTTTATCAAAACTTTTTCGATTTTTCCGACGACCATATAATGCAGGTCATCATTATACCAACGAAGAGGCTCTTTGTCGGTAAAACTGTCGGCGTTTAATTGACCGACGTACTGCTTTTTGCAAACCAAAACCAACCTTGCCTCATCAAAATAGACCGTTTCATCAGAAAAAACAGGGGAGAGTCCTGTAAGTTCGGTCTTATTGACATCGCGTCCCGATTTCAAACCGCAAACCTTATGAATATCCTTTCTATCACCGTAAAAGGAGAGGGTAAAGTAGTCGTTTTTATCAACAAACTCCCAAGTGTACCGCTGCGGTCTTATCATGGCAACAGCACAGTCTGACCCCCACATTTCACCAACAAATCCCCAGGATGCAGTCATCATGTTATACCCCGACTCATCGCCTGCGGCTATCAACATCCACTCGTCAGCGATAGCCTTTATCAAATTGCCGTCTATCTCTTTTGCAGAAATTTCTTTAAACATAGAACACCTCAAAAATATTATATTTATATTTTACAATATAATATATTCAAAGTCAAATGAAGTAGAAGAAAAATGCAAAAGTAAAAGTTTTGAAAAGCATCTTGGAATCAAATCCAACAAACAAAAACCGCCGTGTTTTCACACGGCGGTTTTAAATTCACAACTATTAAAGAGCTGCTTTGAGAGCTTCGAGCTGTGCTTTGAGTTCTGCGGGCAATTTGTCGCCGAACTTCTTGTAATGCTCTTCGATCTCTGCTGCTTCCTTAGTCCACATATCCTTATCAACGGTAAGGATGCCTTTGAGGGTATCCATATCCATATCAAGATCGGTAAGGTCAATGTCTTCGGGCTTCGGGACGTAACCGATAGCGGTCTCGGTAGCATCAGCCTTGCCTTCGCAACGGTCGATGATCCAGTTAAGAACACGCATATTGTCGCCAAATCCGGGCCAGAGGAAGTTGCCATCATCATCGGTTCGGAACCAGTTAACGTTGAAGATCTTAGGTGCCTTGTCGCCAAGCTTTGCACCCATATCGAGCCAATGCTGGAAGTAGTCGCCCATATGATATCCGCAGAAGGGAAGCATTGCCATCGGATCACGACGTACAACGCCTACTGCACCGGCAGCAGCTGCGGTTGTTTCAGAAGCCATAGCAGAACCGATGAAAACACCGTTCTCCCAAGACTTTGACTGATATACAAGCGGAGTGCACTTTGCACGGCGTCCGCCGAAGATAATTGCAGAAATGGGAACACCTGCGCCCTTATCAAACTCCTCGGAAATGCAGGGGCAGTTCTCAGCAGGAGCAGTGAAACGGGAGTTGGGGTGTGCTGCACAAGTGGACTTATCAGCCTTGTCGAACTTAGCTGCATCCCACTTGTTGCCCTTCCAATCAAGTGCATTTGTGGGGAGATTCTTGTTGAGGCCTTCCCACCAAACAGTGTTGTCGTTAAGGTCAAGAGCAACGTTGGTGAAAATGGTGTTCTTCTTGGTAGACTCCAAAGCGTTGAAGTTAGACTTCTCATTTGTACCGGGAGCAACGCCAAAGAAACCGTTTTCGGGGTTGATAGCATAAAGTCTGCCATCAGGGCCTATTCTCATCCAGGAAATGTCGTCGCCGACAGTCCAGATCTTATAGCCCTTCTTGCGAAGGTACTCGGGAGGAATAAGCATAGCCAAGTTGGTCTTACCGCAAGCAGACGGGAATGCTGCTGCAACGTACTTAACCTCACCCTCGGGATTCTGGAGACCCAAAATGAGCATATGCTCTGCCATCCAGCCCTCTTTCCAACCCTGGTAAGAAGCAATACGAAGTGCAAAGCACTTTTTGCCGAGAAGAACGTTACCACCGTAACCGGAGTTGACCGAGATAATGGTGTTGTCCTCAGGGAACTGGCAGATGTATCTCTTTTCGGGATCGACATCGCAACGAGAATGGAGACAACGTACCCAGTCGTTACTGTCGCCCAAAACCTCGAGAACCTTGGGGCTGACACGGGTCATAATGAGCATGTTAAGAACAACGTAGATAGAATCGGTTACTTCAATACCAACTTTTGCAAGAGGTGAGCCGATGGGTCCCATAGAATAGGGAATGATATACATTGTCTTACCCTTGTATGAGCCACGAGCAATGTCGTAAAGCTTTTTATACATTTCGTCAGGGTCACACCAGTTATTAGTGGGGCCTGCATTTTCTTTGAGTTTAGAGCAGATCAATGTTCTGTCCTCAACACGTGCAACGTCGTTGGGGTTGGTTCTGTGGAGGTAGCAACCGGGAAGAAGATCCTGATTAAGCATTTCCAACTCGCCGATTTCGCAAGCTTCCTTGCGAAGCGCGTCGCGCTGAGCATCAGAACCGTCAATCCATACAACCTCATCAGGGGTAAGAAGAGCTTTCATGTCTTCAAGCCATTTGATAACGGTAGGGTTTTTAGTCATTTTCTTTACTCCTATCTTAAATTTATAATTTGTTTTGCGATTGCCGATTTTAATCGACACAAAATCAAATTTCTACATCTAACATTATACCCATATTCTGCAACCCAGTCAAGCAAAATTCCCTTTATTTGTAAAATTTCGTCAAACCTTTAATATGCAATTCATATTTTACCACAAAAATCGTTGAAATTTACAAACCATCACTAAATATTGTGCAAACCGACTTAAATTCCCACGCCACACGAATTTTTTTGAATAAAAATTTTGTTGTTGTAAAAAACATAAAAAAGGGGAGTAGTTTATGAAAATCTCAAAACAAAAATACGCAAAGTTGGCAGAACAAACATCGCCCAAGTCACCCATTGTAAAGGACTGCATTTGGGCGTTTTTGGTCGGCGGTTCTATCTGCACACTAGGACAGATTCTATTGACCTACTATAAAACATTGCCGTTAAAACCCGAAGATGCAAAAACTCTGGTTTCTATAAGCCTGATTTTCATTTCTGCCGTTCTGACCTCACTCGGCATTTTTGACAAAATCGCCAAGCACGCGGGAGCCGGCACTCTGGTTCCCATCACCGGATTTGCAAACTCGGTGGTGTCACCCGCGATAGAATATAAAGCAGAAGGGTTTGTCTTAGGCGTCGGTGCAAAGATGTTTACAATCGCAGGACCTGTTATTGTTTATGGAGTGGTAGCTTCGGTGATTTATGGTTTTATTTATTGGTTGATTCAAGTGATTTAGAAAGGCAAATTTTCATGAAGAAATAGCGGCAAGGAGATTGTCCTTGCCGTTTTTTTATAAAAACACATTGACAAATATCTATGTGACGGATATAATATAGACATAGACAATTATCTATGTGAGGTGTTTTTATGTGTGAAATTGATATGGCTTTGATTTGCAAGGCATTATCCGATCCAAACCGTTTGAAAATTGTAGAGATGTTATCAAATGGCGAAAAATGCGGATGTAAACTGCTTGAGGCCTTTAACATTACCCAACCGACCCTTTCGCATCATATGAAAATATTAGAGGAAAGTGGATTGGTGAAAGGCAAAAAGCAAGGTAAATGGACGCACTATTCTCTTTGCTGCGAAACCTTGAAAGGGTTTAAAGCCTTTATAGCAACTCTTGAGTGCTGTAAGGATGGTGATTGCCAATGACAGCTGTTTGGGATTTTATTCAGAATGAAGTTCTTGGTATGAGCTGGCTTAACCGATTAGTTGCAACTATTTTGAATGTTTGTGGTTTGGATACTACAAGCCGAATCGGTGCAAGTGTGCAGTTCTTTATATACGATATGATAAAGATTATGGTGCTACTTGGTGTTTTGATTTTGATTATATCGTATATTCAAAGCTACTTTCCACCTGAGAGAACGAAAAAAATACTTGGACGTTTCTACGGCATTTGGGCGAACATTATCGCAGCGTTGCTCGGTACGGTGACACCGTTCTGTTCTTGCTCCTCGATTCCTTTGTTTATTGGATTTACAAGTGCGGGACTACCACTCGGTGTAACATTTTCTTTCCTTATTTCCTCCCCGATGGTAGATCTTGGTAGTCTTGTATTGCTGATGAGTATTTTCGGTTGGAAAGTAGCCGTTGTGTATGTTATTGTCGGACTTGTCATTGCCGTTGTCGGCGGTACGCTGATTGAGAAACTGCATCTTGAAGATGAGGTTGAGGAATATATCCGTAATGGTCGTTCCCTCGATGTTCCACAGGAAGAACTTCATTTCAAAGACCGTATGAAATATGCTTGGGAACAAGTTATTTCTACTGCTAAAAAGGTATTCCCTTATGTGCTTGTTGGTGTTGGTATCGGTGCGATTATCCATAATTGGATACCTGCAGATTTCATCGTTAAGGTACTTGGGAGTAATAATCCTTTTGGTGTTATCTTCGCCACGATTGCCGGTGTTCCGATGTATGCTGATATTTTCGGTACGATCCCGATTGCAGAAGCTCTGCTTGCAAAGGGTGCGTTGCTCGGTGTCGTACTGTCCTTTATGATGGGTGTTACAACGCTGTCCCTGCCGTCTATAATTATGCTCCGCAAGGCAGTTAAGCCTAAACTTCTCGGTATTTTCGTTGCGGTCTGCACAGTTGGAATTATCCTTGTAGGATATTTCTTTAATTTTATTCAACCGCTTATTATTTAATTTGGAGGTTATATTATGGCATTGTTTAATTTTAAGAAGAAAGAAGAAAAGAAACCTTGTTGTTGCACTTGCAGTGTTCCAATACAGAAAAACAACGT